>CAYYJN010000032.1:12957-21384 GCA_964472275.1 uncultured Solibacteraceae bacterium | reverse complement strand
TCCCGCCGTGAGAGGGCGGTGTCCTAACCGCTAGACGATGGGACCGTCTGGTGCTGCTGGAGTGGTTGGGGAGGAAGGAATCGAACCCTCACCTGACAGAATCAGAATCTGTTGTCCTACCATTAGACCACTCCCCAAAGAGCGGAACCTCAAGTGTAGCAGCGGGCTGGGGGAAGGCAAGGCTTGGGTTCGCGGGAGCCGCGGGCGCCTTGAGCGGGCGGGTGAAAATCGTCTCTTGACGAATGCGAAAAAAAGACGAAATTAGAGTCGTGAGGTGATTCATGCACGCCTACGGCTACCGCTTTCCCGGATTCGTCACCGAGCATGGACCGGTGCAGGCCAGGTCCATGGCGGAGGCGCGGACCCAGATCCGAAAACGGCTGGGGGTCTCCAAACTGCCCTGGGGTTTCCAGGTGTGGGACTTGTCGCAACGGCCCTTGAGAGTGTGGGCGGCGCGGGCTTCCTGATCAGTCCCAGAAGGCGGTGAAGGGCGAGGGGTCCCAGGTCGGACCATCGGGTTTTCTGCGAAGGAGCCGCGCCAAGCCACCGCGCTCGGTGGGAGCGTCCTTCACCAGCACGGCGTGACCTCCCGCGTACAGGAGGTTCCACAGCACCGCGCGGCCCGGCGGGGTGGGGAGGGCGTCCATGGGCACCTGAACCGCGGTGGCGTGGTCCCAGCCTAGTTTGCGATTCCAGCGTTGGAGTCTGAGGATGAGGTCGCCATGGGTGAGGCGGGCATCGAAGGGCGTTGCGTCAGAGAGCGTGTCTTCGCATTCGTGGAAGGCGTGGCGTCCTTCCTGGGAATTGAAGCGCGCGCCGCCGAAGATGGCGGGATCGCAGTCGCGCGCTCGTTGATCGAGCGGAATTCCCGCGCAGGCGGCGGCGACTTCCAGCGCCCAGGTCCACGGGGAATCGCCACGCGGCGCGACCGAGCTTGGTGACGGATCTTCCGACAACAGTCCAAAGGCCACACCTTCCACGCGGTTGCGCCAGGCGCTCCAAGAGAGCGTGCCCCAACCCGGCGCGGTGAGCGCGGAGCGTCCTTGCAGGCGCGCGGCGCGCTGGAGCAGGAGTTGGCGCAGCGGCGAGGCCATCAGGCCCGGGCGCCGAAGCCGCCCACGAAGAAGTCCGGCACTTCCTCCATGAGCGCGCGGGCGTCTGGATAGGGGCGGATGTCGCGGTAGCCCGCATGCTCCAGGAGCGCGCGCCACTGTTCCGGCGTGAGAAAGCCGTGAACCGGGCGCAGCGCCGGATCCAGGTTCACCCCGCGGAAGGAGTCCATGAAGTTGAAGAGGAATTCCAGGTAGATGGGTTCCTCGATCTTTGGCTTCAGGCATTCGCCGAAGGCGAGCAGGCCGCCCGGCGCGAGCTTGCGGCGCAGGCCCGCGAGCGCGCCGGGCAGGTCCTTCGCCACATGGAGGACATTCACGCCGACGATGGCGTCGAGGCCGCCGTCCTCCAACCCTTGCGCGTCCAGGTCGCCGTTGAGGTCGAAGGCGGCGAAGGACAGCGGCAGATCCGGCATCTCCGCGGCGAGTTCCCGCTGGGCGCGGCGCAGGAAGGCCGGGGCCACATCCGTGAATCGGTAGCTGGCGATGCGAGGGAGGTAGCCCTTCGCCGTGCCGTCTTCGTGAAGCATGCGGAGGAAGGAGCCGCTTCCCGCGCCGATCTCCAGCACCCGCGCGGCGCGCCCGCCGTCCATCAAACGCTCGCGCAGCGCCATGAGCGGCAGCAGGTTGTTGGGGCGGTAGACCGGGTTGTCGTTGCGGAAGTAGGCGAGCCAGAGCGGGAAGGTGGTGAGGTCGAAGAGCAGCGGCTCGCCGGGCTTGCCGATGGTGAAGAAGGGCGGGATGACGGCGCGCACCCGATCCAGCAGGTCGAAGGTCGCCATGTTCGGGCCGGATTCCTCGGCGGCGAAGGCGCGGATCTCCGGGAGGTTGATCTGGGGTTCGCCGACGAGGCGGACGCGCGCGCCCTCCCGCGCGAGCAGCCCCTGATCCGCGAGAAAGCCGAGCATCCACTCCACCGGAACGCGGCATTGGGCGGGCATCCCTTCGAGAAGCTCCTTCGCGTCCGTGCCCGCGCGGAGCCTCGCCTCCCAGCCCAGATCCAGCGCCAGGGCGAGGGCGACGCGCGCGGTGTAGAGCTCGGCGGCGAGGTGCAGCGCGAGGAAGGGGCGGTTGAAGCCTTCCCGGAGCTGCGCCCAGCATTCGCCCGCGAGGTGCGCGTTGAGCGCTTCGGGCAGACCTTCCAGCTTGGCGCGGAGGCGGTCCAGGGCCACGCCTACTCCAGCATTTCGCTGATGCTGCGGCCGCCGTGGATGCGGAGGATGGCGTCGCCGAACATGGCGGAGGTGGAGAGCACCTTCAGGTTCTTCAGCGCGGCGGCCTTCTCCTTCGGCACGGGAATGGAGTCCGTGACGACCAGCTCATCCAGGTTGGCCTCATTGAGCCGGTCCACCGCCGGGCCGCTGAACACGGGGTGGGTCACGCCCACGCGGACGGTCTTCGCGCCGAACTTGCGGAGGATGTTCGCGGCTTCGGAGATGGAACCGCCCGTGGCGATCTCGTCGTCGTAGATGATGGCGTCCTTGCCGTCCACATCGCCGATGAGCGCGACGCTCTTCGCCTTCTCCGAATCGTCCGAGCGGCGCTTGTCAATGATCGCCATGGGCGTGCCGAGGCGCTTGGCGAAGTGGCCGGCGAATTTCGCCGCGCCCGCGTCCGTGGCGACGACGACGGCGTTGGAGAGGTTCTGGCGCTTGAAGTGCTGGGTCAGGATCGGCGTGGCGAGGAGCTGATCCGCGGGCTTGCGGAAGAAGCCGAGGATCTGCGGCGCGTGCAGCGTCATCGTCAGCACGCGGTCGGCGCCGGCCGTCTCCAGCAGGTCCGCCACGAGCCGGGCCGTGATGGAGATGCGCGCCTCGTCCTTCTTGTCCGAGCGGGCGTAGGGGAAGTAGGGCAGCACGGCCGTGATGCGCGCGGCGGAGGCGAACTTGAGCGCGTCAATGGTGATGAGCAGCTCCAGCAGGTTGTCGCTCACCGGCGGACAGGAGGTCTGGATGACGAACACATCCGATTCGCGGACATTCTCCTCGATCTTCACCTTCATGTTCTCGTTGGAGAACCGCGTCATCTTGAGCTTGCCCAGCGGCATGCCGATGTGCGCGGCGATGCCCGAAGCCAGCTCAGGATGGCTGCTGCCGGAAAAGACCTTCATGTCGCCGAACATCGTGACCCCGTTTAGGAAGGTCCAGTTTATCCGGGGGAAGGGCGAAAATTCACCGCAGAGGCGCGGAGGACGCCGAGAAGGACCTTGAACGGCCAGCTCTTCTCCGCGTCCTCCGCGCCTCTGCGGTGAAAGATTCTTTAAACCGTCCCGCCGCTCACGCGGGTGATGCGGGCGCCTGCGGCTTGGAGTTTCTTTTCGAGCCCGGCGTAGCCGCGGTCCAGGTGGTAGATGCGGTCCACGGTGGTTTCGCCGCTGGCGACGAGCCCGGCGATGACGAGGGTGGCGCTGGCGCGCAGGTCCGTCGCCATCACGGTGCAGCCGGTGAGGGGGGAAGGCCCCGCGACGATGGCGGTGCCGCCGTCAATGCGGAGGTTCGCGCCGAGGCGCTCCAGCTCCATCGCGTGCTGGAAGCGGTTCTCGAAGATCGTCTCCTTGATGACGCTGATGCCGCTGGCCTGGGTCATCACGGCCATGGCCTGGGCCTGGAGATCGGTGGGGAAGGCGGGGTAGGGCGCGGTGGTGATGTCGCGCGCGCGGAGCTTCTGCCCCTTCTCGCGCTGGATGCGGAGCTGGGGGCCGTCCTGGCCCATGCGCTCGGTGAGCGCGCAGCCGCAGCGGTCCAATAGCTCGATGAGGGAGCGCACATGCTCGGGCACCACGCGATCGAGGACCACATCCCCGCCCGCGGCGGCGGCGGCGCAGAGGTAGGTCCCGGCCTCGATGCGGTCGGGAATGATCGTGTGCTCGCACGGCCCGAGGGAGACCACGCCCGTGATCTGAAGCGTCGCGGTGTGGATGCCTTCGATCTTCGCGCCCATCTTCACGAGCAGATCGGCGAGGTCACCGATCTCGGGCTCCATGGCGCAGTTGCGGAGCGTCGTCACCCCATCGGCGAGCGTCGCGGCCATGAGCAGGTTCTCCGTGGCGCCCACGCTCACCTTGTCGAAGGTGTGGTCCATCGCTTTGAGGCGGCCGCCGGGAACGCGCGCCTCCACATAGCCCTTGTCAATCTGGATCTCCGCGCCCATGCGCTGGAGCGCCTCCAAGTGCAGGTTCACGGGCCGCGCGCCGATGGCGCAACCGCCGGGCAAGGAGACGGAAGCCTTGCCATGCCGCGCGAGCAGCGGCCCCAGCACGAGGATGGACGCGCGCATGGTCTTCACCAAGTCGTAGGGCGCGCGCAGCTCGCCCTTCTCCAGGTCCACGGCGCGGATCTCGGCTTCCAGCTCCAGGCCGTCGGTCGAAGGTGTGCGCGTGACGGCGCAGCCCAGACCTTCGAGCACCTTCAACATCGTGCGGATGTCGGATACGGCGGGAAGTCCAGCAAGCTTCACGGGCCCGTCGGAGAGCAGCCCCGCCGCGATGCAGGGCAGCGCCGCGTTCTTCGCGCCGCCCACCCGGATGCGCCCCGACAGGCCAAGGCCCCCTTCGATCACCAGACGATCCACTGAACCCCTCCCGCGAACCTTCAGTCTAGCGGGGCGCGGGGTCTTGGAAGAGGACGCGTCCCCGGAGCGCGGTTCGCCCGAGCGGTCCCCAGGCGCGGCCATCTTCGCTGTTGGGGCGGTTGTCGCCCAGGAAGAGGTAGCCGCCGCCGCAGGGCCAGGGGCCGCCATCGCTGGCGTCCACCCGCGCCACATACGGCTCCTTCAAGCGCGCGCCGCCGATCCAAAGATCGCCGCCCTGTTCGGTGATGGTCTCGCCCGGCAGGCCGATGAGGCGTTTGATGGCCGGGCCATCCGGGCCTTGCACGATCCACACCTGCCCGCGCGTGGGCGCTCCGGCGCACCAGGGCCAAAGCACGAAGACGAGCTGGCCGCTGCGGAGGCCGGGTTCCATGCTGCGGCCTTCCACCGTGACGGGGTGGATCACCGCGAGGGGCGAGAGCGCGGCGAGCAGCGCGAGCCCGTAGCGCGCGACTCGCTTCATGCGCGGTCTTCCCCCGGTCCGCGCAGGACGAAGAGCCCGAGCAGGAGCAGGCCCGCGTCCCGCAGCAGATCCCACCGCATGCTCGTCAGCCGCTGGGCCGCCGTCCGCGCCCCGGTCGTCGCGCCGAAGCAGCCGCAGTCCACGGGATGGCCGCGCCAGAGGTTGAGGGCGAGGGCGGTGATGAAGACGATGAGCAGCGTGGAGGCGATGAGCGATGCGGTGCGCCGCTTGAGGCCTGAGATGAGCGCGAGGGCGATCAGCGCTTCAAGCCAAGGCAGGACGAGGGCCATGGGCGCGAGCAAGGCGGTCGGCACGAGCGCGTAGGCGTGGATGGCTTCGGCGAAGCCAGGCGGATCGGCGAGCTTCGGCCAGGCCGCGGCGAGGAAGGCCGCGCCGAGCGCCCACGCCGCGATCCGCACGAGCCAGGGGTGGCGAAGACCGTTCATGGCGCCGTTCCCTTCCCGGTCGGCCAGCCGTTGCCCACCCAATCCGGGTAGCCGCCCGCGTAGACGCGCAGGTTGCGGTAGCCCGCGAGCCAGAGCTTCTGCGCGAGCAGGTGCGAATCCTCGCAGTCGCCGCCCGCGCAGTAGACCACCGTGGGCAGGGTCGGATCGCCTTTCAGCGCGGCGATCTTCGCGGGCAGGCCATCCTCCCACAGGGAGAGGCTCTTCGCGCCCGGGAGATGGCCTTCGACGAAGGCGGCCGTGCGCCGGGCGTCGAGGATGAGCGCACCGTGGCGTTGGAGCCACCGGGCCTCATCGCCCGAGATCTCGGCGTAGACCTGGCCTTGCAGCGGCGGGAAGCGCGCGAGGAGTGCGGCGGGATCCCAATCAGCCGTGGCTGCTGGCTTAGGGGCGGCGACCTTGGTTGGCTTGGGAGCGGCCTTCGGAGGCGCGACCGGGATCGGCGCGGGCCTCGGAACCGTCTCGGGTGCCGACGCGGGCACCGATGCGGATGCAGGCGCGGGAAGGGCAGTCGGCGCTTCGGGCCGCCAGGCGAGGCGCCGAGTCGGGCCCGCGAGCGCGTTGGAAATCCAGGCGCAGAGCAGGGCCGCCGCGAGGAAGGCGGGCGCCTCGATCAGCGGCTTCCAACCCTTCATGGCCGGAGCGCGATCCGCCGTCCGCGCCCATCCACCAGCGCGATGGAGACGAGCTTCGCGGGCGCGCTCAGCATGGGCGCGAGCGCGCGCGCGAGGCTCTCCGCGAGCGCGACGGGGCCGTCGAGGCCGAGATCCGAAAGGAGCTTGCCCTGCATCGGCGCCAGCAGCGCGTCCAGCGCCGCTTCGAGATCGCGGAAATCCACCACCACATCCATGGCGTCCAAACCCATCCGCCCCGCCACCACTTCCACGAGGTAGTCGTGCCCCTCCCACGCGCCGTCGCCGCGGCGGAACACCACCGACAACGGCCGCTCCACGGCGGCTTCGAAGAAGAAGGCCTCGCTCGGATGCTCCATCTGCCCAGTCTGCCAGGGCCCGGCTACACTGGGGGGTCTGCTTGGAGATGGTATGCGGGACTTCTCGACCCAGAGCGCGCGGCCCGGCGTGGAGCGGGAGGAATTGGAATTCGATGTGCTCTTCGTGGGCGCGGGCCCTTCGAACCTGGCGGGGCTCTGGCGCCTGCTGGACCACATCGAGGCCCACAACGCGCGGCCCGGCGTGAAGAAGCTGAGCGGCCTCACCATCGGCCTCATCGAGAAGGGCGACGAGATCGGCGACCACGCCTTCTCCGGCGCCGTGCTGGACCCCATCTTCCTGAAAGACCTCTGCCCCGACTTCCTGGAGCAGGGCTTCCCCACCGAGGGCGAAGTGACCAAGGAAGAAGTCTGGGCCTTCTCGGATCGCGGCGGTTTCCAGTTCCCCGTGCCGCCGCCCTTCCTGCAGAACCACGGCAACCACATCGTCAGCCTCTCCAAGATGGTCCGCTGGATGGCGGAGAAGATCGAAGCGCGCTCGGTGGATGGCGTGGATGTGATGCTCCTGCCCGGCTTCGCGGGCATCAGCGTGCTGTGGGAAGACCAGCCCGACGGTTCCAAGAAGGTGGTGGGCGTGCAGACCGCCGACAAGGGCGTGAACGCCGACGGCACCCAGCGCTCCAACTTCGAGCCCGGCAACCTGCTCAAAGCCAAGGTGACGGTCTTCGGCGAAGGCCCCCGCGGCCATCTGGCCCGCGAGCTGGAAGCCGTCCTGAACCTCCAGGCCACGGCGATGAACCCGCAGGCCTACGAGATGGGCGTGAAGGAAGTGTGGGAAGTGGCCGAAGGCGCCATCGAGCCCGGCATGGTCATCCACACGACGGGCTGGCCCCAGGCCGAAGGCGAGAGCGGCGGCTCCTGGGTCTACTCCATGGGCGGCAAGCAGGTGAGCATCGGCTATGTGGTGAGCCTCGACACGAAGGACCCCTTCGTGGACGCGCACTTCATGCTCCAGAAGTTCAAGCAGCACCCGCGCATCGCGCCGATCCTCAAGGGCGGCAAGATGCTCCAGTACGGCGGCAAGGCCATCGCCATCGGCGGCTGGCATTCCATGCCCAAGCTGGCCTTCGCGGGCGGCATGCTCGTGGGCGATACGGCGCAGATGGTGAACGCCGCGCGCCTCAAGGGCATCCACCTCGGCATGAAGGGCGGCATGGTGGCCGCCGAAGTGATCCTCAAGGCGCTCGTCGAGGATGACTTCTCCGACGCGAGCCTCATGCGCTACAGCCAGCTCTACATGGATTCGCTGGCGGGCCGCGAGCTCTACAAGGCGCGCAACTTTCACGGCGCCGTGGAGCATGGCCTCGACATCCCCGCCATGATGAAGATCGGCGCGACGATGGTCGGCAACGATGGCTGGATGCCCGGCGAGCCCTTCCACGCCGGCACCGACGCCGCCGCGACCCAGACGACGGAAGAGTTCTACGGCAAGGCCGGGATGCACCGCGATGACCTGGATTGGGGCGTCACCTTCGGCAAGGGCACGGCCATCTCCAAGCTCGACGATGTGTTCGCCAGCGGCACGCTTCACGACGAGCATCAGCCCGGCCACCTCAAGATCGTGAAGGGCGACTCCGTCTGCGTCACCTGCTACGAAGAGAAGGGCGCGCCCTGCACGGTCTTCTGCCCCGCCCAGGTCTACGAGATGCACCCCGACGACAAGGGGCAGGTGAGCAAGGTGGACATCGCCTTCTCGAACTGCGTCCACTGCAAGACCTGCGACATCAAGTGCCCCGAAGAGAATGTCATCTGGACCCCCCCCGAAGGCGGCGGCGGTCCCAAGTGGACGATCCT
>CAYYJN010000032.1:0-12857 GCA_964472275.1 uncultured Solibacteraceae bacterium | reverse complement strand
AGAATGTCATCTGGACCCCCCCCGAAGGCGGCGGCGGTCCCAAGTGGACGATCCTGTGAAGGTCCTTCGGATCACCGAAGCGCCAATTTTCACTCGCATCCTGATAAGCCTCGTCCCGTTGATCGTGGCCTTCATTGATCATCCTCGGGGTGGCTTCCGGACACCTCTTCTGTTTGGGTTGGGTATCTTCATCCTCGCCTCTTTGCCGCGATGGATTGGAGCCCGCGCGAAACCTGTCTGATCAAGTGCTCTGAAGCGGATGTGGTCTGGACGCCCCTGAAGACGGCGGACCCAAGTGGACGATCCTCTAACAAGCCTGAACCACGGAGGCACGGAGGCTCAGAGACAAGCACCTTGAATGCTTTCTCTGCGTCTCCGTGTCTCCGTGGTTCCTTTTTTGATCCAGCGCAATCCAAAGCGCTTCCCCCGGTGTAGCTAGGGATGGAGGCGCTTCCGGCCTCCCCTGCTCCGGGAGTCGCCATGGAACGAAAGGATTTCCTCCGCCTCATGGGCCTTGGTGGGGTCGTGTTCGCCTCGGGGCTGGACGGCTTCGCGGCGCCGGCCCGCGCGGCGAGCCTCCTCCTTGATCCGAAGCTGGACTCGAAGCCCGGCCGGACGAAGGACTTCCACTTCGTCCAGCTCACGGACACCCACTGGGGCTTCCACGGCGCGCCGAATCCGGAAGCCGAAGCCACGCTGCCCAAGGCCATCGCGGCGGTGAACGCGCTGAAGGAGCAGCCGGACTTCATCGTCTTCACCGGCGATCTCACGCACACCACCGATGATCCGAAGGAGCGCCGCGCGCGCATGGCGCGCTTCAAGGAGCTGGTGTCGGGCCTGCGGGTCCAACAGCTCCACTTCCTCCCCGGCGAGCATGACGCGGGACCGGACCAGGGCGAGGCCTTCCGCGAATTCTTCGGACCGACCCACTACGCCTTCGACCACGGCGGCTTCCATTTCATCGCGCTGGATAATGTGTCGCAGCCGGGCTCGCGCCTGGGCGACGCGCAGCTCAAGTGGCTGGCCCAGGAACTCGCGCCGCTGGACAAGGCCAAGCCCATCGTCGTCTTCGCGCATCGCCCGCTCTTCGACCTTTATCCCGATTGGGATTGGACGACGCTCGATGGAAGCGACGCGCTGGACCTGCTCACGCCCTTCGAGCATGTGACGGTCTTCTACGGTCACATCCATCAGGAACACCATTTCAAGACGGGCCACATCGCGCACCACGCGGCCACTTCGCTCATCTTCCCGCTGCCCGCGCCGGGCTCGCAGCCCAAGCGGACGCCGTTGCCCTGGAATCCGGCCGCGCCCTTCAAGGGCCTGGGCTTCCGCGAAGTGGACGCGGAGGCGCGCGCGGCATCCTTCTTCCACGCCGCGAAAACCACCCTCGATCTCGATGAGATCCCCTTGCGGAACGCGTGAGGCGAACCATGGGCGACGATTTGGAATTCGAGACGACGGATCGCCGCGGCTTCTGCCGCTTCGCGGGCTCCGCGCTGGTGCTGGCCGCGCTATCGCGGGGACCAGCCGCCGCGGCGGAGCAGGCCTCCATGGATGGATCCCTGAAGGCGGTGCCGGACACGAAGGCCGGGCTGCCTCCCGGCTCCATCAAGGACTACCGCAAGCTGGGCAACTTCTTCCTGCTGGCGGATTCGAGGGGCATCTACGCGCTCTCCTCCGTCTGCACCCACGCGGGGTGCAGCGTGCGGAGCGTGGGGACGGATCTGGAATGCCCCTGTCACGGCAGCGCCTTCGACCGCTCCGGCGCGGTGACGGCTGGCCCAGCGAAGACGCCGCTCCAGCACTTCGAGGTCCGCGAATCCGCGCCGGGCGGAACGCTGGTGGTGGATGTGGCGAAGGGAGTGACGCCCGATGCCCGGCTTTGAGATCCTTGGCCGGGAGCATCCGGCCTTCGTCCACCTCCCCATCGCCGCGAGCCTGCTGCTGCCCATCGCGCTGGCGCTGTCGGTGAAGGCGCCAGGGTGGATCAAGGGCGCGCGGCTCCTGGCCTGGGCGGCCTTCGCGGGCGGGGTGGCCTCGATCGGCAGCGGCCTGATCTGGGCGCGGGCGATGGACATGATCGCTCCCGCCGCGTTCCTTCCGGCCCGCCCCGGTCTGCTCGGCGCGCATGAAGCGTTCGCCGTCTCCGGCGTGGTCCTCGGCGCGCTCACGGTCTTGCTCCTGGAGCGCAAGCGGATCCGCGCCGCGCTGGCGGTGTCGTGCCTGTGGGCCGGAGCCTGGGGCCTCGCCGGGCACTGGGGCGGGCGGATGGTGTTTCCGGAACCTGAAGCGACGGCGCTTCTCTTCCCTTGCGCGGAGGCCCCATGGGCAACCTTGGTCTGACGGAAATCCTCCTCATCGGCGGCGTGCTCCTGATCTTCTTCGGGCCGTCGCGCCTGCCGGATCTCGGCAAATCCCTGGGGCGCGGCATCCAGGAATTCAAGAAGGCGAGCCGCGAGCTGACGGAGGAAGTGACGCAGGAGAAGCCCACGAAGTGACGCCTTGCGCGCTGGCCCTTGCGGGCGGCACCCTGGCACCGGAACCCCATGCCCGAACCCCTTCCGCTTCCCACCGATGAGCAGCTCGCGGCCCAGGTCGCGGGCGGCAGCGCGGAAGCCTTGCAAGCGCTCCATCAGCGCTACGCGCCGCTCGTCTTCCATGTGGCGTGCAAGAGCCTCGACCGCGCGGCGGCGGAGGAGATCACCCAGGATGTGTTCACGGCGCTGTGGACGCGCGCTTCGACCTTCGATCCGGAGCGCGGCGCGCTGAAGGCGTGGCTGCTCCAGATCGCCCACCATCGCATCGTTAACGAGTTGCGGACCCGTTCGCGCCGCCCCCGCGCCGAAGGCGGCCCCGAGCGCGTGGACGAGTTGCTGGCCCACGACGCAGGTCCGGACGAGGCCGTGTGGCGGGAATACCAGCGGGCCGCGATCCGGGACGCGGTGCGGGCCCTGCCACCGGCGCAACGCCAGGCGCTCGCGCTCGCCTACTTCGAGGACCTGAGCCACGAGCAGGTCGCGCGGTCGCTCCAGGTGCCCCTTGGCACGGTGAAGACGCGCATCCGCGCGGGGCTCCGCACGCTCGGGGGACGCCTGTCCGGCCTCGTCGCGGTGCTGCTGCTCGTGGCCGTCAGCGGCTCGGCGATCCACCTGACGCGCGAACATGCGCGCGAGGAGCGTGCCCTCGCCATGCTCACCAGCAGTCACGCGCAGACCCTGCGCCTCGTTGCGCCCGGCTTCACCGGCGACGCGGAGCAGGCCATGCACGCGGCCTACCGCGGCGAACCGGGCGTGCCCACGGCCGTTCTGACCCTCGCCCACTTCCCGTCCGCGCCCGCGAACCATCACTACGACCTGTGGACGCGCGCCAACGGCGGCTGGGTGAAGCTCGGAACCCTCGCACCGGACGCTTCCGGCCACGCGCGGCGCATCTTTGAAGCGCCCGAACTCGCCACTTGGCCGACCGCGCTGCGGGTGACGCTGGAAGCGGATGATTCCAAGGCGCAGGTTCCCGGCGAAGTCGTCGTCGCCTGGGAGGCGGCTCCATGAGGTCGCCCGAATCCTGATAGCGTGGGGGCATGACCCTCGACCCGCGCCTCTTGGAGATTCTCTGCTGCCCCGATTGCCGGGGCGATTTGGAGCCGCGCGCGTCGGATCTCAAGTGCAAGAGCTGCGGCCTCGTCTACCCCATCGAGGACGGCATCCCGGTGCTGCTGGTGGACCGCGCGGCGAAGGAGGCCTGATGCGCCTGGAGAAGGCTCGCGCGTCGGAACTGCTGGAGAAGCTCAAGGGCGCGCCGGTGCTCGTCTTCGGCGACCTCATGCTGGATGAATACCTCTTCGGCGAAGTGAACCGCATCTCGCCTGAGGCGCCCGTGCCCATCGTGCGCGTGCTGCGCGAGAACGCCGTGCTCGGCGGCGCGGCCAATGTGGCGGCGAACCTCAAGGCGCTGGGCGCGGAACCCATCCTCGTCGGCACGCTGCGCCAGGACGCGGCGGGCGAGCGCGTGACGCAGTTGCTCGCGCGCCTCGGCATCCGGCGCGATGGCCTCGTGGTGGATCCGGAGCGCCCCACCATCATCAAGACCCGCGTCATCGGCCAGCAGCAGCAGATGCTCCGCATTGACCGTGAAGAGCCCGGTTCCCTCGGCGGCGGCGCCATCAGCGACCTTTGCGCGCGGCTCGATGCCTTGACCCGCGAGGCCAAGGCCGTCGTCGTCTCCGATTACGCGAAGGGCGTCGTCGGGCCGGAGGTGATGACGGAGCTGCGCGCGCGCTGCAAGGCGAAGAACCTGCCTTGGATCGTGGACCCCAAGCCCGCGCACAAGGCGCTCTATGAAGGCGCGACGCTCATGACGCCGAACCGCAAGGAACTGGAAGCGCTATCCGGCATGGCCGCGGGCAGCGACGCCGAAGTGGCCGCCGCGGGCGCGCGCCTGCGCGAGGCGCTCAGCCTCAAGGGCCTGCTCGTCACGCGCAGCGAGAAGGGCATGGCCTTGATCGCGCCGGAAGAGGGCCATCGCGACCCCTGGATGATCCCCACCGAGGCCCGCGAAGTGTTCGATGTGAGCGGCGCGGGCGACACCGTCGTCGCGGCCTTCGCGGCCTCCGTCGCCAGCGGCGCGGATTGGCGCGAAGCCGCCATGCTCGCCAACGCCGCCGCTGGCGTCGTCGTCGCCAAGGTGGGCACCGCCACCGTCACGCCGGAGGAAGTGCTCGCCCACTATCACGCGCAAGAAGCGGTCTGAGGGGCTTTCGGCCTTTGGCTCTTGGCTCTCGCTGGGCCTGGCATTCGAGCATCGAGCCTTGCATGGGTGATCGAGTGGATCGGCACCGGCAAAAGCCCAAAGCCGAAGGCCGAAAGCCAAGGATCAGTCGCGCAGTTCCATGCTCAACAGGAAGGTCGCGCCCTTGGGTAGCCGCTCCTTCACTTGGGTGAAGTTGAGGTCGAACTCTTCGGTTCCGCCGGGGGCGACGGTGCCCACCTTGGTGCCGCCGGACGCGACGCCCAGCAACTTGCCATCGGCGTCCAGCACGGCGACGGCGAAGCCGGGCGTGCGCGGGCGGGTGCTCGTGTTGGTGACGGTCAGATGGGCGCGGGTGCCGAATTCGGCGTCCTTGAGCCAGCTGTAGCGGGACTTGCGGACATTGAAATAGATCTCCGACACCTTGAGGCCATCCGCTTCCAGGTTCATGGGAATGGTGGTGTCCCAGTAGAACTTGAAGCTGCCGCTGGCGAAGCTGAGGGGCGCGGAGGCGGGCGCGGGCGTCCCCAACGCGGCCTGGTCCGCGGGCGGGAGCAGCTTGGGCGGCGTGTGCTCATGGTGCGGCGCGGCCGGGACCTGCGCTTGATCCGCGGGCGCGGTGGGCGGCGGCGGTGGAGGAGGTTTCAGCTCCTGCACCGGCGCTTGAGCGGATTGGGCCGCGAGCGCGGCGCTGAAGAGGAGGGCGATCCACGGACGGTTCAACGCGAGTGCTCCTTGAAGCGGTTCAATCCTTCTTGCCGAACATGCCGCCGAAGAGGCCTTTCTTCGCGCCGGTGTCGCCGATGCCGGAGGCCGGGGGCATGGGCAGATCGCCGCCCATGCGGGCGCGGCGCAGCCGCTCGAAGACGGGCCGCAGGGCGGGAACCTTCACCGCGTCCATCCAGGTTTCGCTGGCGCCGCGGGCCACCTGGTGGTCCTCCAGCACGCGGCCTTCCTCAATCCACTTGGCGAGGGTGGTGAGGTCGAGGCCGCTGTAGACCTGATCGCCGATGCGCAGGCGCAGGGCGCTCGGATCCGCCGTGTCCATCACGGGCGCAAGCGGAGCGGGCGGCGGAGGCAGGACCATGGTCACTTCCTCCTGGGTGATTTCGGGTGGCTCCGGCGCCTTGGAAGTGACGCTGCCCGCCGCGGCGGCGACCTCGGCGGCGGTGAGCCGCACGGTGGCGCTGGCGTGGGGCAGGTCGGTCTCCTGCATCGGGGCTTCGGGAAGCGCCAGGAGGTCGGCGGGCACTTCCGGAACCGGCGCGATGAAGGGCTTGGTGGACAAGGCGCTGGCGGGGACGCCGCCCAGCGTGTCCTCCAAGGCCCGCATGCCCGCTTCGGTGTCCAGGTCGCGGCCGCCGCTCAGGGCGCCGCGCAGAGCCTCGGTCGGAGAGGGCGCGAGGGGCGCGTCGCCGAAGAGCCGCGCGATGGCGTCCTTGGCGGAGGCGTAGGTGCCGCCGGCCTCGGGCTCAAGCGCGGCTTCCGTTGGGGCGGGCATCGGAGACGGCGGTTCGGGCACGGGAACGGCCGCGGCCGCCATGGCGGGGATCGGCGCCGTCTCGTTGGGCGAAGGGGCGGCGTGCGTTTCGAAGTCCGGCTCGGGGATCTCCAGATCGCTGAGGCCCAGATCCTGGGCTTCCAGATCCGCCGTCGCGTCATGGGCCGTCTCATCGTGCGGGGGCGCGTCGTGATGGGCGGCCTCCGGCGCCTGCTCCATCGCGGCGGCGAGCGTTTCGAGGGGCACATTGGAGGTGGAGACGGGCTCAAGCTCGGCGAGCATCCGTTTCACTTCGGCATCAATGTGGAAGATGTCGCCACACCGGAAACACTGGGCGCGGCGCAGGCCGGTGCGCACGCGGGTCGGCCGCAGCCCGTAGCGGGTCTGGCAACTGGGGCACTGGATGGCTTCGACCATGCGTGGCTCCTGGGGCTTTCCAGCAGGATAACGCCTTGAGGGAGGGATGGCACGGTCCCGGGAATCGTTCCCGTTATGCTCGAAGGTCTTGATCCCCATGGAGGCGCGTTGCGCGGCGTGCTCATCACATTCGAAGGCATCGAGGGCTCGGGCAAGTCCACCCAGCTCCTGCGCCTGTCGGAGCGCCTGCGGCGGCTCGTCGTTCCCCACCTCGTCACCAAGGAGCCCGGCGGCACGGCCCTGGGCGCGGAGATCCGCCGCCTGCTCCTCACCCATCACGCCAGCGGGGAGGCCTGGGCGCCGGAAGCGGAGCTGCTCCTCTTTTACGCGGATCGCGCCCAGCATCTGAAGGCCGTCATCCGCCCCGCGCTGGACGCGGGCCAGGTGGTGCTGGTGGATCGCTTCGAGGACTCCACGCGGGCCTACCAGGGCGCGAGCGGCGTGGGCGAGGACGCGCTCAACCACCTGCGCGACCTCGTGCTCCAGCGCCTCCGTCCCCACCTCACGGTGCTGCTGGATCTGGAGCCGGAACAGGGCCTGTCCCGCGCCGGAACGCGCAACGAGGCCCTTCCGGGCTTTTCGGAGACGCGCTTCGACGACGCCGCGCTGGACTTCCACCGCCGCGTGCGCCAGCGCTTCCTCCAGATCGCCAAAGACGAGCCCCAACGGGTGAGCGTGGTGCCCGCGAAGGAGGATCCGGCCGTGGTGGAGGCGGGCGTGTGGCGCGCCGTGTCGCCGCTGCTGCGGAGCAGCGGCTTCGAGGTGGATTGATGTTCGATCCTTCCCTCCGCGGGCATCGCGCGATCCGCGACAAGCTGTTGGAGCGCCTTCGGGCCGAGCGCCTGCCGGGCACGCTGCTCTTCACCGGGCCGGACGCGGTCGGCAAGCGGCGCGTGGCGATGGAACTGGCCCAGCGCGAGCTGTGCTTCCGCAAGAGCGCCTGCGGCGCGTGCGAAGCCTGCCGCCTCTTCACGGGCGACGAGCTTCCCATCGAATTGCCGAACCTGCTCCGCATCGCGCCGGAAGGCAAGGCCGGCCTCATCAAGATCGGCGCGGTGCGGGATTCGGATCTGGTGGAAGGCGGCGTCATCCGCTGGGCGTCGCTCGCGCCCGCGCCTGGTTGCCACCGTTGGATCCTCGTGGAGGACGCCCACCGCCTCAACGGCGCCGCGGCCAACATGCTGCTCAAGACCCTGGAGGAGCCGCCGCCGGGGACGCACTTCCTGCTCGTCACCCACCGCCCCGAGGCGGTGCTTCAAACCATCCGCTCCCGCGCCCAGCGCCTCGCCTTCGGACCGCTGTCGGACGACGAAGCCTGGGCCGCGGCCTCCGCCGCCGGGTGGACGGAAGCGGATCGCGCGGCCTGGCTCGCCCTCGCCGAAGGCACGCTGCGCGGCCTGGACGAGGCCGCCTTCGCGCGATCCAAGGCCCAGGTGGAGGCCTGGCTCGCCCTCGGTTCCGGAGCCTCCTTCGAAGCTTCTTCGGACGCCCTGCTGCCGGACAAGGACGCCACTGCCAGCCAGAGCGAACAGCTCCGGACGCCGGTGGAGCTGCTGCTCCGCATCCTCGCGGATCTGGGCCGCCTTCGCGCGGACAAGGCCCCGGCGCTCGGGCCTTGGCGCGAAGGCCTCGCGCGCCTGGCGGCGAGGGAGCTGGATCTGCGCCGTCCCATGGAAGCGGCCTCCATCGCCCTTCAAAGCCTCAGCCGCAATCCCGCGCCGGAGCCGCTGCTGCGGGAACTGGCGATGGCGATGGCGTGAGACGGGGCATCAGGCTTCGGGCCTCGGGCTATGGGCTACGCGGTTGGTCGCGGAATCCCTCGTTTCGTCTCGTCAGCCTACGAATGGGTCGCGCCCCATTCGTAGGCTGACGAGAAAGATGGCGTTGCCAGGACCAACCGCGTAGCCCGCGGTCCGGAGCCAGTAGCCCGATAGCCCGGCTATGCGATATCCAGGTCCCGCAATTCCTTGCCGGGCTTGAAGCGGATGCTCTTGCCCTTGGGGATCTCGACGGAGGTGCCGGTCTTGATGTTGCGACCCATGCCCCGCTTGCGGGGGCGCGGTTCAAACACGCCGAAGCCGCGGATCTCGATGCGGTGACCATCCAGCAGGGCCTGCTTCATCCGGTCCGTGAGCAGGTCCACCACCTGGAGCGCGGTGCCCCGGCTGCAGGGGTGGATCTTCATGACCGCGTTGGCGATGTCAATTTTGATCATGGGAGGCCCTGGGGAATGAACTAGCTATAGCAGGAATCGCGGAAGGAAGGCTCGGTCAGGGCCGCCCCAGCGTGATCTTGATGTCGGGGTTGAAGGGCGCGGGCTCAGGCATCTTCTGGCCTTGGGGGTTCGGCGCGAAGCTGGGCGTCGAGGGAGCCATGGACGGGGCCGCGGAGGAGGCGAGCGAGCCGCCCGCTTCGCGACCGGCGCCCTGCGCGATGTTCATGCCGCGCTCCATGTTGGCCTTGGCCATGTCGGAGGTGGAGGCGATGCCTTCCAGCTTGAGCTTGAATTCGCCCACATTCGTCGCGCGGAGCAGGGCTTCCTCTTCGGTGATCATGCCCTGGCGCAGGAGGAAGTAGAGGCTCTGGTCGAAGGTCTGCATGCCGTACTGGCTCGTGCCCGCGGCGATCACATCGCGGAGCTGCTTGGTCTTGTCCTTGTCCTCGATGCAGGCCCGCACGGTCTCGGTGGCCACCATGACTTCGCAGGCGGGGACGCGGCCCTGGCCGTCGGCGCGGGGCACGAGGCGCTGGGAGATGACGCCTTTCAGCACGGAGGCGAGCTGGAGGCGGATCTGCTTCTGGTGGTGGGGCGGGAAGACGGAGATGACGCGGTTGATGGTCTCGGTGGCGTCCAGGGTGTGCAGGGTGCTGAACACCAGGTGGCCCGTCTCGGCCGCGTGCAGCGCGGTCTCGATGGTCTCCAGATCGCGCATCTCACCGACGAGGATCACATCCGGATCCTGGCGGAGGGCGGCGCGCAACGCCATGGCGAAGCTCTGGCAGTCGGCGCCCACCTCGCGCTGGTTGAGGATGCTCTTGTTGTCCCGGTGCAGGTACTCGATGGGGTCTTCGATGGTGAGGATGTGCTCGGTGCGCGTGGCGTTGATGAAATCAATCATCGCGGCGAGGGTCGTGGATTTGCCGGAGCCGGTGGTGCCCGTCACGAGCACCATGCCGCGCTGCTCCTCGCTGATCTTGTAGAGCACCTTCGGCAGCATGAGGTCGTCAATGCTGAAGATCTTGCGCGGGATGACGCGGAGCACGAGGCCCACCGTGCCGCGCTGGTTGAAGATGTTGCAGCGGAAGCGGCCCAGGCTCGGCACCGAGTAGGCGATGTCAATGTCCATGCTCTCTTTGAAGCGCTGCTTCTGCTTTTCGCTGGCCAGGATCGTGTAGGCCATGGCGATGGTGTCTTCCTGCACCATGCGCTTGAACTGGGTCAGGGGCGTGAGCTTGCCGCGGATGCGGGCCACGGGGAAATTGCCGACCTTGAGGTGGAGGTCGGATCCGCCCTGCTCGCAGACGACGGTGAGCAGTTCGTTGATGTGCATGGGCGCTCCCAAGGTGTGGAGTGGGCCTATCTTAGTCCCTTGCACGAGGAAAGGAAGCCTCCGAGGGGACTCCCGGCGGATTTGGGCTCCGAAAACGGGCGCTGGAATGGTAAAATCACGGGTTCGGCTGGACCTCTTCCGGGTCCGCCCCGCTCGTCAGGGACGCCATGACCGCCATTTCCAAGATCCGCAACATCGCCATCATCGCCCATGTGGACCATGGGAAGACGACGCTGGTGGACGCCCTCTTCAAGGGCGCCCACACCTTCCGGGACAACCAGAAGGTGCAGGAGCGCGCCATGGACTCCAACGACCAGGAGCGCGAGCGCGGCATCACCATCCTGGCGAAGACCACTTCGCTCCAGTGGCACGACTACCGCTTCAACATCGTGGACACGCCGGGCCACGCCGACTTCGGCGGCGAGGTGGAGCGCGTGCTGTCCATGGTGGACTCCGTGCTGCTCGTCGTGGACGCCTTCGACGGCCCCATGCCCCAGACCAAGTTCGTGACCCGCAAGGCGCTCGCCCTGGGCCTGCGCCCCATCGTCGTCATCAACAAGGTGGATCGCCCCGGTGCCCGCCCCCACTGGTCCCAGGACCAGGTCTTCGACCTGCTCATCGAGCTCGGCGCGACGGACGAGCAGCTCGACTTCCCCTGCGTCTTCGCGTCGGCCAAGCAGGGCTACGCCATGCTCGACACGGACCACCCCAGCGAGAACCTGGACCCGCTCTTCGAGACCATCGTCAAGCATTGCCCCCACCCCAAGGGCAGCGCGGACGCGCCGCTCCAGATGCTCGTCACGCTCATGGACTACAACGACTTCGTGGGCCAGATCGGCATCGGCCGCATCGTGAACGGCACCATCAAGGTGGGCGAGACCGTGGCGCTGGTGAAGCGCGACGGCGCCATCCAGAACCACCGCGTGACACAGCTCTACGGCTTCGAAGGCCTCACCCGCGTGCCCATGCAGGAGGCGAAGGCGGGCGAGATCATCGCCATCGCCGGCATCCCCGACATCCGCGTGGGCGAGACCATCGCCAGCCTGGAGAACCCGCAGGCGCTGGAGTATGTGGACATTGACCAGCCGACGATCTCCATGATGTTCATGGTGAACGCCGGTCCCTTCGCCGGGCAGGACGGCAAGCATGTGCAGAGCCGCCGCATCCGCGAGCGCCTCATGAAGGAGTTGCAGCACAATGTGGCGCTGCGCGTGGAGGACACCGAGACGCCCGACGCCTTCAAGGTCTCCGGCCGCGGCGAGCTGCACCTCTCCGTGCTCATCGAGACCATGCGCCGCGAGGGCTTCGAGCTCTGCGTCAGCCGCCCCGAGGTGATCATCCACACCAACGAGGATGGCCAGAAGGAAGAGCCCTACGAGGATGTGACCATTGATGTGCCCGAGCCGTACATGGGCGTCGTCATGGAGAAGATGGGCACGCGCAAGGCCGAGATGCAGGACATGGCCAACGAGCAGGGCCGCGTGCGCCTCCACTTCAAGATCCCCAGCCGCGGCCTCATCGGCTACCGCTCGGAGTTCATGACCGACACCCGCGGCGAAGGCATCCTCAACAGCCTCTTCAGCCACTACGGCCCCTACAAGGGCGAGATGCCCGGCCGCAAGAACGGCGTGCTCATCTCCATGGAGCAGGCCGAGAGCGTCGGCTTCGCGCTGATGAACCTGGAAGAGCGCGGCATCATCTTCATCCACCCGCAGACGAAGTGCTACGAGGGCATGATCATCGGCGAGCACGCCCGCGAGAACGACCTCGTCGTGAACATCGCCAAGGGCAAGAAGCTCTCCAACATGCGCGCCAGCGGCAGCGACGAGGCCACGCGCCTCACGCCGCCGAAGGAGCACACCCTGGAGCAGGCGCTCGAATACATCGAGCAGGACGAGCTGGTGGAAGTGACCCCCAACTTCATCCGCATGCGCAAGCGCATCCTCAGCGAAGCCGACCGCAAGAAGGCCGAGAAGCGCGCGCTGGTGTAGCCCCGCCCATGCCTTACGAGGCGCCCGCCCGGTCCAGCTTCTGGCGCAAGCTGGGGCCGGGCGGACTCGCCTCGCTGGCGCTGGCCATCTTCAGCGCGCTGCTGCTCGGGCTTCTTCCGGTGATCTGGCGGCTCGCGCAGGTGCTCCGCGCCGCGCGGGGCGAAGCGCCCGCGCCGGGCGATCTCATCGTCGTCCTGGGGCGGAGGCTGCGGGCGGACGCGATCACGCCCGTCTTCGAGGCGCGCCTCGCCCACGCGGCTTCGCTTTGGCGTGCGGGGCTCGCGCCGCGCATCCTTGTCGCGGGCGGCCTCACCGGACAGGCCATGCGAAGCGAAGCCGAGGCGGGCCGGGCGTGGCTTTTAGAGCAGGGCCTTCCGGAAGACGCCATCCTCACCGAAGACAAGAGCCAGCACACGCTCGAAAACCTCTTCTTCGTGCGAGCGCGGTTCAGGAACGCGAGCCTCCTGCTCGTCTCCGACCCGCTCCACATGGCCCGCGCCCAGGCCCTCGCCCAAGGCCTCGGTCTCACGGCACGCCGCGCGCCAGCGCTCGCATGCCCGCCCCGAAAGGGCAGTCTTGGATGGTGGAAGCGCGCGGCCTTCGAAGCCTTCCTCCTCCACTGGTACCGCGTGGGCGTCCTCTACAGCCGCC
>CAYYJN010000031.1:0-21914 GCA_964472275.1 uncultured Solibacteraceae bacterium | reverse complement strand
GCGCCGGGGATGAGCACCGCGCCGATGATGAGGTCGGCGGAAGGCAGCACCTCTTCCACATGGGCATCGGAGGACCACAGCGTCTCGATGCGGTTGCCGAAGATGTCGTCCAGGTAGCGCAGCGTGGGCAGGCTGCGGTCCAGCACCGTCACGCGCGCGCCGAGGCCCACGGCCATCTTCACGGCGTTCACGCCCACCACGCCGCCGCCGAGGACGACCACATGGGCGGGCAGCACGCCGGGGATGCCGCCGAGCAGCATGCCGCGGCCGCCGTTGGTCTTCTGAAGGTATTGAGCGCCGATCTGCACGGCCATGCGCCCGGCGACTTCGCTCATGGGCGTGAGCAGCGGCAGCTTGCCGGAAGCGTCGGTGATGGTCTCGTAGGCGATGGCCGTCACGCCGCTCTCCAACAGGCCCTTGGTCTGCTCCGGGTCCGGCGCGAGGTGCAGGTAGGTGAAGAGGATCTGCCCCTTCTTGAGCATGGCGATCTCGCCCTTCTGGGGCTCCTTCACCTTGATGATCATGTCCGCCGCGTCGAAGACTTCCTTGGCGGTGGGCAGGAGCTTGGCGCCCGCGGCGGCGTATTCGGCGTCGGTGAAGCCGCTGCCGAGCCCCGCGCCGACCTCGACGACCACCTCATGGCCCGAGCCGACGAAGGCCTTGGCCCCGGCGGGGGTCAGGCCCACCCGGTTCTCGTTGTTCTTGATCTCTTTCGGGCAGCCGACGCGCATGGGTTCTCCCGGGCAATTCCGTCACAGTCTACCGGAGGTCGAGCGATTTCGCATTTAGAGACGAGGCATCGAACGGTAGACTGGGGGTCTTTTGGAGCGAGGCCGCCCATGCTGGATTTCACCCTGACCCCCGAGCAGCAGGCCATCAAGGATCAGGCCCATGACTTCGCCGTGAATGTGATGCGGCCCGTGGCGCGCCACTACGACGACACCGGCGAATGGGCGACGCCCGTCTACCAGAAGGCCTGGGATCTGGGCTACCTGCAGGCCCTCGTGCCCAAGTTCTGCGGCGGCCCCGGCAAGACCCAGGTGGAGGAAGCCCTTGTCTGCGAAGAGCTGGCCTGGGGCTGCGGCGGGCTCTACACCTCGATCATGGCGAACGGCCTCGCCATCACGCCCATCCTCATCGCGGGCAGCGACGACCAGAAGAAGAAGTGGCTGGGCAAGCTCGTGGAAGCTCCCGTCTTCGCGGCCTTCAGCCTCTCCGAGCCCAACGCGGGCAGCGACGCGGGCGCCATGACCTGCCGCGCCGAGAGGAAGGGCGACAAGTACATCATCAACGGCACCAAGTGCTACTGCACCAACGGCGGCTACGCGGACTTCTACACGCTCTTCGCCAGCACGGATCCCACCAAGGGCGCCCGCGGCACCAGCTGCATCGTCGTGCCCCGCGACACGCCCGGCCTCAAGGTGGGCAAGGCCCTGGACAAGATGGGCCAGCGCGCGTCGAACCAGGTCGAGGTCCACTACGAGAACGCCGAAGTGCCCGCCGAGAATGTGCTCGGCAAGGAAGGCATGGGCTTCATCATCGCCATGAAGACGCTGGACCAGACGCGCGCGGCGGTGGCTGCGGGCGGCGTCGGCGTGGCCCGTGCGGCCTACGAGATCGCGCTGGAGTACGCCAAGACGCGCATCCAGTTCGGCCAGCCCATCTTCAGCAACCAGGCCATCAGCTTCATGCTCGCGGACATGGCGAAGAAGATCGAGGCGAGCCGCCTCCTCACCTGGCAGGCCGCCTGGATGACCGACAACAACATCAAGAACTCCAAGCAGTCGGCCATCGCCAAGACTTTCGCCACGGACACCGCCATGGAAGTCAGCACCGACGCCGTGCAGGTGCTCGGCGGCAACGGCTACAGCCGCGACTACCTGGTTGAAAAGTGCATGCGCGACGCGAAGCTGCTCCAGATCTACGAGGGAACCAACCAGATCCAGCGCCTCGTGATCGCGAAAGAGATCCAACAGGGCAACTGAGCTGCTTCACCCTGTCAGAAGGCCCTGCTCCGGCAGGGCCTTCTTCTTGGCCTCATACTGGAGGGGATGAACAAGCGCGCCCTCCGCCCCCTCGCGGGCCTGATCCTTTCCTACACCCTGATCGTGATCGCCACGATCGCGCTCGTGAGCGATCTGGGCGCGTGGGGCCTCGCCGTCGCCCTGGTCGCGGTGGCGGCGGGAGCCTTGATCCGCGCCCTCTTGGTCACCCGCCCGCGCCTGAAGAAGGCGGAGGCCGCCTGGGCCAAGGGCGCGCCATCCTCCGAAGTGCTGGACCTTCTCCCGCCCGCGGGCGGCGGCGAATTGGGGCGCCAGGTCCATCTGCTCCGAGCTCGGGCCAGCTTCGCGCTGGGCTACCGGGACGCGGCCTGGGCGGCCTTCCGCGAAGCGGATCTCGCCCGCGTCGCGTGGCCCCTTCGCGCGCTCGCGCGGCTGCCCTTCCGGTCCTTGCCGGATGCGCCATCTTCTTTCCGCGTCCGATGCGTCGCCGCCGTGGCGCGGCTGGTTCGCCATTCGGCGCGATTGAACCATCTCCTCGGCCTGATCCACCTTCGCCGCCAGGAGCCGGAGCTCGCGTGGCGCCGCTTCGAGGCCGCGCTGCCGCTCGCCTTCGAGGATCCCCTGCTGCTCGAAGACCTGATGCGCGCCGGGTTCAGCCTGAACCGGGAGGAGCTTGGCGAGCGCGCGCTCTCCCTGCTCCTGGCGCGGCACGGCGATCCGCGCCTGCCTTGGGACCGCCCGGCGGCGCTGCATTTCCTCATGTCCAAGGGCCGCATGCTCGACGCGCTCGCCCTCGCGCGTCCGATCCCCGCCGATCTCCGCGGGCACCCGCTCCACTGGCTGGGCGAAGCCATCCCCCTCAAGGCGCTCGGCAATCTGGAAGCCGCGTGGGGTTCGCTGGAGGCCGGACTCAAGCGATTGCCCCAGGCCTTCCCCCTCTGGATGGAGCGGTCGAAGCTGGCGCTCGAACTCCAAAAGGATAATGAAGCGTTGGCTGCGCTTGGACAGGCGGAGCGCTGCCTGCCGGACAGCCCCGAGGGGCCGCGCCAGGAATGGGCGCTGCGCCGCGCCGAAGCCGCGTGGTGGATCGAAGGCGACGCGGAAGCGGCCTGGAACTTCCTCGCCGACCTTCCCGAGCGGCTCCAGGGGGACCAGCATCCGCCCCTTCGCCTCCAACTCCTCGCGGCCCTGGGCCGTCACGAGGAAGCCATGGCGGCCGTGAAGGCGCTGCTGGCGGACAATCCGAAAGATCCCGCCCTGCTTCTGCTCCAGGCGGATTGCATGGCGGGCATGGAGGCCTGGGGCGACCTGCTCCCCTTCCTGGACGCCCTGCCCTTGCGCGCCCGGGAGCAGGCCTCCTACTGGCACCTGCGCGGTCTCGCGCTCGCGCACCTCAACGACCACCTGGGCGCGCGCATGGAACTCGAACGCGCGGCGCGCATGGACCCGGGACGCATCCGCCACCTGCTGGACGCGGGCCACGCCTGCGCGGAGCTGGGCGAGTGGGCGCGGGCCGAAGCCCATTGGCGGCAGGCGCTGGAGCTGGAGCCCGATAGCGAAGAAGCCCTCATCCAGCTTTCCGACGCGCGGCGCGAGCTGCACGACATGGAAGGCTCCCGACGCTACCTGCGCGAATGCCTCGTCCACTACCCCGACAGCGCCGACGCCCAGGACCGGCTCGCGGAACTGGAGACGAACTGAAACGGGCGGTCAGGATTCCTGGGCCTTGATCAGATCCAGCTTGGATTCCATGCGCTTGCGCTGGCTCGGCAGGCTCCAGTGGATGGCTTTCTCGACGGCCTTCTCCGCCTCCGCCCGCTCGCCGCGGTTCAGCTCCGCCTGGGCGAGGATGAGGTAGAAGTCCGGTTCGGTGCGCTGAAGCTTGAGCGCGCGCTGGACATGGGTGATGGCCTCATCCACTCGGCCATTCGCCAGCGCCTCCCTGGCGAGGAAGGCCTGGAAGTAGGGGTCCTTGTTCCGGATCTTCAGGCCGAGATCCCGATAGGCGTCCGCTTGCGAGAGGCGACCGTCCTCCCGGCACATCGTCTCCAGGTTCCCGCAGGCCGGGCCGTTGTCGGAGTCCACCGAGAGCGCCGTTTGGAAGGCCTGCTCCGCTTCCGCGCGACGACCATCCAGTTTCGCCACCGCGCCCAGCGCGTTCCAGGCCACGCCGGAGCGCGGATCGTCCTTCACCGCCTGACGGCCTTCCGCCTCCGCGGCGACCTTGTCTCCCGCCAGCAACAGCTCCACCGCGCGGTTGCTGTGGAACAGCGCGCGGAACCGCGATTCCGAAATGGGCACGATGGGAAGCTGGCCGGTGTGGGGGCGCCCGCTGAAGTCCGCCACCATCCGGGTCACGATGTTGACCGGCACATAGGCCACCACATGGTGCTCGTTGAGGATGAGGTTGCCGCTGCGGGTCCAGAGGTTGATGGAAGGCGCCTCCGCGAACTGCGCTGGAAGGCCGATGGAGCGGAACGCGGCCACATAAAAGGCCGTGAGCGACATGCAATTCGCTTTCCGGTCCCGCCAGACTTCGGTGACGGTGCGGGTCTTGTCGTTGGCGTAGGTGATGCCGAGGCCGCCGTCCTCCACCTTGGCCATGGCCGCGGTGATGAGGTACTGGGTCTTGAGCAGGTAGGAATCCGTCCCGAGCGTCGTCTTCACGACGAAGGCGCGGAAGTCCTTCGGCGCGTCGAAGATGTCCTCTTCCACTTGAGCGGGTTGAGCCGACGGCGGAGAAGGCGGTGTCTGGGCGGAGCCCCAAACCACGGAAAGGCCGAGCAGGAGGAGGGAGGAATGGAAGCGCATGGGGCACCACCTAAGATCAGCCTGAGGCCACGATAGCCCTCTCTTCGGCCCGTGCAAGATGCGCGCAAATCCATGACAAATCTCGGGTAGGGTGGAGAAATGGCAGCAACGGCGGTGGTGTGCGCATACAGCCCGGTGGGACGGGCCGCCCTGGAAGGGGTGATCGGGACCGGAATCGGGGTGAAAGCCCTGTTCACCTATCCCCAGGCACCGGATGAGCGTTGGTTCGAGGCCCCCGCCGCGCTGGCGGAACGGCACGGCATCCCCGTCTTCATGGAACCCGCCTTCAACACAGACGCGGTTTTCGAGCGCATCCGCGCCCTCGCGCCGGACTTGCTCCTCAGCTTCTATTTCCGGGAGATGATCCAGGCTCGCTTCCTGGAGCTGCCGAAGCTCGGCGCCTACAACCTGCACGGCAGCCTGCTTCCCAAGTACCGCGGCCGCGCGCCCATCAATTGGGTGCTGGTGAAAGGCGAAACGGAAACCGGCGTCACGCTCCACGCCATGACGCCCAAGCCCGATGATGGCGCGATCATCGGCCAGACGCCCCTGCCCATCCGCTGGGACGACACCGCGCTCTCACTCACGCTCCGCAGCGCGGAGGCCAGCCGAGCCCTGGTGAGCGAACTCGTCCCCAAACTCGTGGACGGCACCGCGCCCCGCCTCGATCAGAAGACGCTCGGTCCCTCCACCTACTTCGGCGGGCGCAAACCCGAGGACAGCCGCCTGGATTTCGCCATGACGGCCCAGGAGGCCTTCAACCAGATCCGCGCCGTGGCCGATCCTTGGCCCAACGCCTTCCTGCGGACGCAACGCGGCGAAGTGCGAATCCCCTGGGCGCTTCCCAGTGACGCCGCCTGCCCGGCAGGAGCGTTCCGCGCGACGAACGAAGGGGTGTTGATCGGCTTCCAGGACGCCTCATTGCGCCTCGTCGCCCTTCGGAAGGACGGCCTCCGAAGCGAGGAGCCAAGCGATCACGCCGCCTGGCTGCGGAAGTTGGGACTCTCGGAATCGCGGTAGACTCGTGGCCGATTCCCAGGAGTTGCGATGAACCTGCGCGTGGCCGCCCTGCTCCTCGCCCCGGCGATGATCCTCAGCGCGGGAGGACGCAGCCATCACCGCGGCCCCCTCGTCAATGAACGCGACGCCAAGGCCATCGCCGCCCGGGACACCGGCGGAAGGGCCGTGAGCGCCCGGGAGATTCCCCTGAACGGCGCCAGCGGCGGCTGGGAAGTGGATGTGCACATGGCGGATGAAGACCGAGGCTGGCGTTGCACCGTGGACGACGACACGCGCACCGTGCGATCCAAGACGCGCATCGCCAATCCGCCGTTGCCCGCCCCCAAGCGCAAGCGCAAATGATCCGCGCCGCCGCGGCGTTCGCCGCGACCTCCCTTCTCCTCGCGCAAACGCCTCCTGATGCCGCCCGCCTCAAGGCGGATGTCTACACGCTGGCCAGCCCGGCCTTCGAAGGCCGCTTCACGGGAGCCCCGGGCCAGTTGAAAGCGGCGCATCTGGTCGCGGATCGCTTCCGGGCCTTGGGGCTTCAACCCCTCGCCGCGGGAGCGGAACCTTATTTCCTGCCCTACCCGCTGGAGCGACGGACGGTGGACCCGGCCTCGTCCTTTCTCTCCCTCGGCGACAAACGCGTGCCCTTCGAGCCGGGCGTCGCGACCTACCGCCTCGCGCCGCTGGAGACGCGGCTCCGCTTCGCGCCGGAGGGCGTGAACCCCGGCCCCCTCGCCCCAGGCGAATGGCTCGCGCGCTTCGCGCCGGAAGGAGCCGAACCCGAATCGGGGAAGCTGCTCCAAGCTGCGCAGGCGGCGGGCGCTTCCGGCCTGCTCCTTCTGCCGCGCCCGGGCAAGGACACGCTCGGCCCCTTGCGGGAGCGCGCCCAGCGCTTCCTGCAACGCGGGCGCTACGGCTTTCCCAATGATGGACCCGCCTTCTCTGGCCCGGCGCTGGCGGCGCTGGACGCGGCCTCGGCCCGCGCGCTCGGCCTCGATCTCGACGCGTTGATGAAGGCCGCGGCGCCGAAGGAGCTGGGCGCCTTCCGCATCGCGCCGAAGATGGCGGCGGAGACCTCGAAGCCCGTGAATGTGGCCGCGCTGCTGCCGGGATCGGATCCGGTCCTGAAAGATCAGATCGTCGTCCTCAGCGCCCACGAAGACCACCTTGGCATCGTGGATGGGCAGCTCCACCCCGGCGCCGACGACAACGCCAGCGGCACCGCCGTGCTGATGGAAGTGGCGCGTCTGTTGAAAGACGCCAAGCCGCGGCGCTCCATCCTCTTCCTCAGCGTGAGCGGCGAGGAGCTCGGGCTCTTCGGCTCGCGCGCCTTCGTGGCCAATCCGCCGGTGCCGCTGAAAGTCATTGTCGCCGATCTCAACACGGACATGGTGGGCCGCAACGGCGTGACGACCATCGCCGTCACGCCCGCGCGCGTCGAGGGCGCGGTGGGCACGCTCACGCGCGACACGCGCGAGATCGCCGCTGGGCTGGGGCTCACGCTCACCGACGAAGCCGATGAATATTGGCGCCGGTCCGACCATTACACCTTCGCCCAGGCGGGCATCCCCGCCATCTTCTTCTTCGGCGGCATGGAGCCCGACTACCACCAGGCCACGGACACGCCGGACAAGATCGAGCCGGAGAAGCTCGTGAATGTGGCCGAGCTGCTCCGGCGGCTCACCCTGCGCGTCGCGGACGCGGACACGAAGCCTCACGCGTTCTCCGACGCGGCCTGGAAATCCTGGAAGTGGCCGTCCAAGTGAGCCTCGCTTGCGCCTGACCGTAAAATAAAGTTCTGCGGCCCTCGCCGCGAAGGAGAAACCTAAATGAGCCTGATGGACTGGGGCAAGGCCCAATTCATCGAGATCATCGAGTGGCTCGATGACTCCAACGACACCCTGGCGTGGCGCTTCCCCGTGCGCGACCAGGAAATCAAGAACGGCGCCAAGCTCGTCGTGCGCGAAGGCCAGGAAGCGGTCTTCGTCAACGAGGGCCAGCTCGCGGATGTGCTCAAGCCCGGCACCCACACGCTCACCACCCAGAACCTGCCTATCCTCGCCACGCTCAAGGGCTGGAAGTACGGCTTCGAAAGCCCCTTCAAGGCCGAGGTCTACTTCACGAGCACGCGCCTCTTCAACGACCAGAAGTGGGGCACCTCGAACCCGATCATGATGCGCGACGCCGACTTCGGCATGCTGCGCATCCGCGCCTTCGGCATCTACTCCATCAAGGTCGCGGACAGCGGCAAGTTCCTCAAGCAGCTCGTGGGCACCAACGGCGTCTACACGCTGGACGACATCACCGAGCAGCTCCGCAAGTCCATCATGAGCCGCTTCACCGATGTGCTGGGCGAAGCCAAGATCGCGGCCCTCGACCTCGCCGCGCACTACGACGAGCTGAGCGACCTCGCCAAGCAGAAGCTCGGCGACGAGTTCGGCACCATGGGCCTGGAGCTCTCCAAGTTCTTCGTGGAGAACATCAGCCTCCCCGAGGAGGTCGAGGCCATGATGGACAAGCGCACGAGCGTCGGGATGATGGCCCCCGTGATGGGCGCCTACACCCAGATGCAGGTGGCGGATTCCATCCCGCTCGCCGCCCAGAACCCCAGCGGCATCGCCGGCATGGGCATGGGCGTCGGCATGGGTTTCGGCATGGGCAACATGATGGGCGCCCAGATGGGCCAGGCGATGCAGGGGATGCCGGGCATGCAGGGCATGGCCCCCGCCGCGCCAGCCGCGGCTCCGGCCGCTCCCGCGAAGTCGCTGAAGGACGAGCTCTCCGAGCTGAAGGATCTCTTCGATTCCCAGCTCATCAGCCAGGCCGAGTTCGATAAGCAGCGCGCGGCCATCATGGCCAAGCACGGCATGGCCTGAGGCGGATCGTTTCCAAGGAGAGGGCGCCGCGCGAGCGGCGCCCTCTTCATTCCGGAGCGAGCAGGATCTCCGCGACGACCGTGTTGCCCTTCCCTTGGTATTCCAGGCGGTCGAAGCAGTTGGAAGCCATGTAGACGCCGCGCCCGTGGGTGTCGAAGGCGCGCTCGGCGCTGAGATCCAGGTAGCGCTTCCAATCGAAGCCCGCGCCTTCGTCCGTCACCACGAAGCGGTAGCGATCCGGAAGATGCTCGAAGAGGACTTCCACCGAGCGCGCGCGGTAGCGGGGGTCCTCCAACCGGGTGTGGATGAGCTCGGCGCGGGCGCGGTGGGCGATGGCGTCGCTCGTCTCCTGGTAACTGATCTCCAGGTTGCCGTGCTCCACGGCGTTGATGAGCAACTCGGAAAGGCCCACCGCCGCGCGGTCGGGGTCGGGACAGGCCGCGGCCAGCAGGTAGGTGAGGTTCTCGGCCTCCTCCTGGGTGCGGTAGCGGAAACGGCCCGCCTCCATGAGCGAAAGGGTCCGCGCCGAGCGGCGCACATGCGTGCCCAGCTCCCGCTGGCGGCGGCAGTCCTCCACCGCGGTGTGGACGGTGGCGAGCAGCTCTTTGCGCCGCACGGGTTTTTCAAGGAAGTAGTGGGCGCCCGCCGACAGGCACTCCTTGATCACGGACGAATCGCCCGAGCCGGTCTGGAAGATCACGGGCAGCGGCGCGGTCCGGGGGTCGGCCTTGATGCGCCGCAGCGCTTCGAGCCCATCCATCTTCGGCATCTTCCAATCCAGGACGATGCCATCGAAGGACTCCGGGCAATCCCGCAGCAGCTTGAGCGCTTCTTCGCCGTCCCCCGCCTGCTGGGTGGTGTAGCCGCCCTGGTCCAGGACCGCCGCCATGGCGTCCCGGAGGCCAGGGTCGTCATCCACGATGAGGAGCGTTCCTTCCGGCATGGTCCCGTCCGGCCCCCAGCCTAGCGCAATCGTCAACTTCCCCTAGTGCTCGTGATGGTCGTGGGCCCGCGCTTCGTGCTGATGGATGAAACGGTGATGATGCTTGGCCGCCATGGCCTCCGTCTCGAAGTGGATCGTCACATGGCGCACGCCGAAGTGGTCTTCGAGGCGGTGCTCGATGGCGTGGAGGATCTCCGCCGTCTCGTCCAACCGCTCGGCGCGCACCACCGCGTGGGCCGTGGCGACGGTGAGGTGGCTGCACACCTTCCAGCTCCGCAGGTCGTTCACCTCGAGGAGGCCGGGAATCTTCGTGAGCTCCACCCGCGCCGCGTCGTGGTCGAAGGCCGCCTTGTGCATGAGGATCGCCGTCGCGTCCTTCAGCAGCATCCACGCGCCCCGGAGGATGACGAGCAGGATGGCGAAGGCCATCACCGGGTCGAGCCAGCGCCAGCCCGTGAAGCGGATGACGACCATGGAGATCACGAGCGCGACGCTCGTGATCGAATCGGAGAAGGCGTGCACATAGGCCGCCTTCAAGCTGGAGTCGCGCTCCAACTGGCTCTTGTCCTTGGGCACGAGGACGAGTGTGGCGAGCACATTGAGCGCGAGTCCGCTCAGGGCGAAAACCAGCACCCAGCCCGTCTGGATGGCCTGGGGATGGCGCAGATGGTCCACCGCCTTCATCGCCACGCCCACCGCGAGCGCCAGCAGGAAACCCACGCCGACGAGGCTGTTGATGACTTCCAGCCGATGGAAGCCGAAGGCGTAGCGGTCGCAGGGCTCGCGGCGGTTGGCGATGGCGAGGCTGGCGAGGCCCAGCAGGTTCACCAGCACATCGTTGAGGTTTTCGAGGCTGTCGCTGACGAGGCCGACCGACCCGCTCCAGAAGCCGCCGAGGCCCTGGAGCAGGAAACTCACGAAGAAGATGCCCGCGCTCGCGGCGAGCCTGCCCGCCGTCGTGGGGCCGTGATCGTGGCCGTGGGCATGGCCGTGTCCGTGATGATGGTCGTGAGCCATCATTCCCCCCGATAGACGGGCTTGCGCTTTTCGCGGAAGGCGGCGAGGCCCTCCAGGCGGTCCTTCGTGGGGATCACCTGGGCGTAGCAGGCTCGTTCCAGCGCGAGGCCCGCGTCTCGGTCCAGCTCCATGCCGCCGTTGATGGCCTCCTTCGCCGCGCGCAGGGCGACCGGCCCGTTGGGCAGGATCTCCCGGGCCAGATCCTTCGCCTGGTTCAGCGCCTGACCGGCCGTGACGGCGTGATCCACGAGGCCCAGCTCCGCGGCCTCTTCGCCGTTCAGGCGCCGCCCGGTGAAGATCAGTTCCTTCGCCTTGGAGCGGCCGATGAGCCGCGGCAGGCGCTGGGTGCCGCCCGCGCCGGGGATGATGGCGAGGCCCGTCTCCGGCAGGCCCAGACGAGCTTCGGTCCCGGCCACGCGCAGATCGCAGGCCAGCGCCAGCTCCAGGCCGCCGCCGAGCGCCGCGCCTTCCATCGCCGCGATCGTCGGAAGGGGGAGATCCTCCAACGCCGTTAAGGCCGCGCGGAGTCCTTTCACGAAGCGCTCCACCTCGGGCTGCGCCATGGCCGCCCGTTCTTTCAAGTCCGCGCCCGCGCAGAAGACGCCCGGCACGAGGCTGTGGAGGATCACGACGCGGGCCGTGCGATCGCTCCGGAGCGCGTCCAGCACGGCGCGGAACACTTCCATGAGCTGCCGACCGAGCGCGTTCTTCGCGGCCGGACGGTCCAGCCCCAGGAGCACGATGCCCTCATCCGGCCCCGCGAGGCGTTCGACGCGGAGTTCGCTCATCAGCTCAGTTCGACGATGGGGTCGCCTTCGTTCAGGAACTGATCGGCGACGACGAACACCTTGGCCACCGTGCCCTCTTCGGGCGAGCCCACGGGGATCTGCATCTTCTCGGTATCCCCTGCGGGGATACGCGAGGCCTCCATATCCATCATTCTGCGCACGAGGAGCCTCACTTAAGTTCGATGATCGGATCGCCTTCGTTGAGGAACTGGTCGGCGACCACGAAGACTTTGGCCACCGTGCCCTCTTCGGGCGAGCCCACGGGGATCTGCATCTTCATGCTTTCCACGATCACGAGGTCCTGGTCCTCGGAGACGGAATCGCCTTCCGCCACGCACACTTCGAGGACTTTGCCCGCCATCTCCGCGCGGATCACCGCCATGGACGCCTCCAGCTCAAACGCCCAGTGTAGCGAGAGCCCGATGGAAACGCGTTCCACTAAGCCAGGAGATCAAAGGCGATCAGCCGTGCTGATCGTCGTCTGCGTCCACATCGCCGAGAACCATCAGCTCGTCGTCCTCATCGGCGAAATCGCCTTCTTCCAGGAGGATCTCCTTGATCTTCCCGGCCTCGGGCGCGTTCACATAGAACGGCGTGTGGTCCTGGTCCGTGCTCTCCATGAGGATGAGGGCTTCCTCCTCTTCGACGGAATCTCCCGGCCGTACCAGGATGTCCATCACATAGCCGGGGTATTCGGCCCGAACCGTGGTGCCCATGCGCCCCTCCAGGAGGAATCTACGGACTGCGTTGCGCTGGAGGTTATGGCGGCCCGGGCGGCGGCGCAAGGGGCTTCCCGCTTTTCCCTTTCGGCCCCCTCTGAGACACTGGAGGGCTGGAGGTCGGCATGGCCGTCGCCTGTGGCATCGTCGGGCTGCCCAATGTGGGCAAGTCCACCCTGTTCAACGCCCTCACCCGGGCGGGCGCGGCGAGCGCCAACTACCCCTTCTGCACCATCGAGCCCAACACGGGCGTGGTGGATGTGCCGGACGCCCGCCTGGAGCGCCTCGCGGCCATCGTGAAGCCCCAGCGCATCCTGCCTGCCGCCCAGGAGTTCGTGGACATCGCCGGGCTCGTGCGCGGCGCCTCCAAGGGCGAAGGCCTGGGCAACGCCTTCCTCGCCAACATCCGCGACACGGACGCCATCGTGCAGGTTTGCCGCTGCTTCGAGGACGGGGACATCACCCATGTGGAAGGCAGCGTGGACCCCGCGCGCGATGTGCAGATCATCGAGACCGAACTGATCCTCAAGGATCTCGACAGCGTCGAGAAGGCCCTGGACCGCAACCGCAAGGCCGCCAAGAGCGGCGCGAACAAGGAGGCGACCGCCCTCGTCGCCGTGCTGGAGAAGGCCTTCGCCGTCCTGAACGAAGGACGCTGGGCTTCCACCGCCGGGCTCTCGAAGGACGAGGTCGCCCTCCTGAAATCCTTCGGCCTCATCACGCTCAAGCCCGTCCTCTTCGTCGGCAACATTGGCGAGAGCGACATCGCGAATCCCGACGCCAACCCCCACTTCCAGAAGCTGAAGGCCCTGGCCGCCGAGCGCCACGCGCCCGCGATCCCCATCTGCTCCAAGCTGGAAGCCGAGATCCAGGAACTGCCCGAAGAGGAGCGCCCCATGTTCCTCGAAGAGGCGGGCCTCACGGAGCCGGGCCTCAACACCCTCATCCGCGCCAGCTTCAAGCTGCTTGGGCTCCAGACCTACTTCACCGCCGGCGTGAAGGAAGTCCGCGCCTGGACCATCCCCATCGGCGCCACCGGGCCGCAGGCCGCCGGCGTCATCCACACGGATTTCGAGAAGGGCTTCATCCGCGCCCAGACCATCGCCTACGCTGACTTCATCGCCTGCGGCGGCGAGCAGGGCGCCAAGGACGCGGGCAAGATGCGGACCGAAGGCAAAGAGTATGTGGTGCAGGACGGCGATGTCATGCACTTCCTGTTCAATGTGTAGGGCAGGCTGGAGGCTTTAGGCTGGAGGCTGGAGACCTTTTTGCGCGGCGCCCGTTGGGCGCCGCGTCTCTTTAGGACCTGCTACCCAACGGATTTTCTCGACGACCAAGCGCGCCGAGAACATCCATCATGAAGGCTCGGTGGTCCTCGGGCTTCAGGTGATACCTGAAAACATCTGAGAACCCGAGGATTTCCTGGCGGCTCATGAACTCGTGCATCCGGGCCACGACTTTAGGCTCGGTGGGCAAGTCCTCATAAAAGGCGACGACCGTGAGCGACGCCCAGTCCTCATCCGTGCAGCGATCGCTTGAGCCCTGATCGCCAGTCTCGACTGCCCAGCGGGCGAACTCATAGATCGCCCTGATCCGTTCATCATCAGCCTCGTCTCCATGGGCATCAACAAAACGGCACCATAGAACCGTCCAGAGCATGCCGATGGATTCGGCTTCAAGGATGTCCCGCTGCAGTTTCGGGAGAAGCTGCACGGCCTTCTTGCGCCACCGTTCCATCAGCTGAACTGCACTGGCATCGCCCGCAGCCGGGCGATGCGCTCCTGGATGGGCGGGTGGGTGCTGAACAGGCTCATGAGGCCGCCGCCGCTGAGGGGGCTCACGGTCATGAGGTGGGCGGTGGCGGGCTGGGCGCTTTGCATGGGTTCCTGGCGGTTGTAGGCGTCCAGGCGCTCCAGGGCGCTGGCCAGCAGGTCCGGGCGGCCCGTGATGTGGGCGCTGTAGGCGTCGGCGTCGTATTCGCGGGAGCGGCTGATGGCCATCTGGAGGAAGGTCGCGGCGAGGGGGCCGAGGATGGCGATGACGAGCCCGGCGAGCGGATTGGCGCGTCCTTCCTCGTCGCGGGGCGAGATCCACATCGCCATGTTCGAGATGAACATGATGGCCTGGGCCAGCACGGCGGCGAGGCTGCCGATGAGGATGTCGCGGTGCTTCACATGGCCCAGTTCGTGGGCGAGGACGCCTTCCAGCTCAGGCCGCGTCATCAATTTCAGGATGCCTTCGGTGCAGGCGACGACGGCGTGCTCGGGATCGCGGCCCGTGGCGAAGGCGTTGGGCGTCTCATCGGGGATGATGGCGACGCGCGGCATGGGGAGCCCGGCGCGCTGGGTGAGGTTCGCGACGATGGCGTAGAGCTCCGGTGCCTCGGCTTGGGTGACCAGCTTCGCGCCGCTGCTCATGAGCACGATCTTGTCGCTCCAGAAATAGCTGACGAAGTTCATCACCAGCGCGATGGCGATGGCCACATAGAGGCCCGTCTTCCCGAAGGCGACTTGGCCGATGACCACCAGCACGGCGGTCATGAGGACGATGAGGAGGAAGGTCTTGGCGGCGTTCATGGGTGCGGTGGAGCCTCCACATCCAGTTTACGGATGGGGGCAAGTCAGGCGAACTCTGGCGTCAGGCGTCGGGCGTCAGGCCTCCATGCGTGCCGCTCGGGCGGTTCATAGGCTCGAGGTCCGCATTCGACCCGACGCCTGACGCCCCGCGAAGCGCTTCCGCCTCAAGCGGACCGCTTGATCACCACCAGCGTCACATCGTCCCGGAAGCTGCCTTCGCCCAGGTGCTGGAAGGCGGCGACGAGGAACTGCTCCAGCAGATCGTCCGCGTGGGCGCTTGGGAAGGCCGTCACGACGCGGGCGAGGGCTTCGTCGCCCAGTTCCTCCCCGGCGGCGTTCTCGGCTTCCACGAGGCCATCGGTGAAGGCGACGAGCACATCGCCCAGGTCCATCTGGGCGCGGCCCTGCTCCCAGGACGCGCCGGGCAGCAGCCCCACCATGGGGCCGGTGGGATCGAGGCGGCGGAAGGAACCATCGGGCTTCACGAGCAGCGGCGGATTGTGGCCGCCGTTCACGAAGCGCAGATCGCCGCTTTCGGGATTGATGGAGCCCGCGACGAGCGTCGCGTAGCGCTGGCGGTCGCGCACCTCGTTCATGCGCGTGTTGAGGCGCGTGGCGAGGCGGCCCCAGTTCTTCACGCGCCGGTCCGCGCGGGCGCGCAGGTAGGCGCTGAGCTGGGTCATCATCAAGCTCGCGGGCAGGCCCTTGCCGCTGATGTCGGCGATGGTGAAGTGGAGGCGTTCGCCCTCCTGCTCGTCGTCCCAGCCCCCGGCAGGCGGATCGCTGGCCATCCACAGATCGTAGAGGTCGCCGCCGACCGCCTGATAAGGCAGGTTCGCGGCGGCGCATTCCCAGCCGGGCGGCTCGGGCAGGCGCTTGGGCAGGATCTGGCGCTGGATGTTGCGGGCCAGGTCCAGATCCTTCTCCAGGCGCTCCTTGAGCACCCGCTCGCGGCGCATCTCCAGGCTGGAGAGCTGGCCCGCCGCGAGGTTCATGAGGGTCTGGAGGAAGGTGTCGTCGTCCTCATCCAACTTGCCGATGGTCGGATCGGCGGCGTAGGCGAAACCGTGGCTATGGGTGGCGTCCCGCAGTTCCAGCGCGTGGATGAGATGCTTGCCTTCCACGAGCGCGCGCAATTCGTCGCCCGCCAGCGTCGGCGGCACCGCGCCAAGGCCGCGCGCCACGAGCACGGTGCCATCCCCATCCAGCACCAGCAGCCGCGGGATGCGGAACTCGCCCATGATGGTCGCGGCCATGAGGCTGATGAGTTCCTGCTTGGTCTCCACTTCGCCCAAGGAGCGGGTGAGGTCGAAGACGGTGTTGAGGCGCGAGAGCTGGAGCGCGAGCGCGCGGTTCTGATCGCTCCGCAGGTGTTCCATGCGCCGCCACATGAGCAGCGGCGCGGCGACGGAGAGCAGCAGCGGCAGCGCCTGGGGCACGGTCTCAGCCTTGAGCGCGACGGTGCCCAGCTCTTCTTCCTGCCAGACCCACCCGAAGCTGCTCCAGCCCTTGCCGGGATTGGTGGGGAAGGCCGGGGCCTGACCGCGCAGGAAGATCCACTTCTGCCCATCCCAGATGCCGCCTTGAGAGGCCCGCGCGATGCCGAGCGCGGTCACGCCGACGAGATGGACGAGATCCTCCTCCGTGCCTTGCTGAGGGAAGGCTTCGAGGAAATCAATGAGCGGCAGCAGCTCGCTGGCGCCTTCGGGAATGCGCAGCGAAAGGCCGCGGAGCCGGTCGAACGGCGACGGCGGCGGCGAGGATGGGGGAACCGGCGCGTCCATGCCGGGCCTTCCCTTCAGGAAATCTTCTTGATGAGGCAGCACTCGTTGCGGCCGGAGGCTTCCCCGAAGCGGACCTCGTCCATGAACCGGGTCATGAGCAGGAGGCCCAGGCCGCCTTTGCGGGGGTGCATCACATATTCCTTGGGATCCGGCAGCACCACCTGGTCTTCGCGGAGGCCCTGGCCCGTGTGGAAGATGTGGACCTCCAGCGCCTGATCCGTGAAGCGCAGCTCCAGCTCCACCTGATGGGCCGGCTCGCCGTTGTAGGCGTGGAGGATCACATTGGTGACCGCCTCATCCACCGCGATGCTCACCTTGGCGGCGGCGGCGTCGTCCAGGCCCGCCACCAGCGCGGCGCGCTTGGCGAGGCCCGTGACGAGGTTGAGGTACTTCGTCTCGCTCGGGATGACGAGCTGGAACTCCGCCGTGCCGGCGCTTGCCGTCGGGGCGGCCATGTCAGGCTCCCAGCCCGGGGCCGGACGCCGCGGCGAGCGCTTCGTCCTCGCGCTTGTAGACGCGGTAGAGCTGGGTGAAGCCCAGCGTGTCGAAGATGGCGAAGACATTCTCGGACAGGTCGGAGAGCAGGATGTCCCCGCCGTTCTCGCGCACCGTCTCGATGAGGCCCATGATCGCGCCGAGGCCCGCGGAGGAGATGTAGCTGAGCCGCTCGCAGTTCAGGAGGATCAGGAAGCGCCGCTCGGAGACGAGCTTCTCCAGCGCGCCTTCGAAGTCCCGCACGGTGTGGGCGTTGATGAAGCCCGCGGGCAGGACGACCGCCACGCCATCCGCGTCCCGAACTTCAATGGAAAGATCTGGCATCCGACCGCTCCCGGGGGTGTCCATCCCCATCCTATACGCGTGAACCCGTGGTTCCAATGAGTCATCCTCGGCTTTACACTCGTATTTACAAGCCCGCCCCAGGTGAGACACATGCCCACCAACCCCTTGGACCTCGACGCGATCCGGGACACTCTGGCCACCTGGCTGGAGGGTCGTCGGCAGGTGGTGCAGGAGGAACTGGCGGCGACGATCCAGATGAGCCTGGAGCGCCTGGAGCCCGACGACACGCTGCTGGCCCGGCTGGCGGAGGCCATCCCCGAGCCCGGCGCCTCCAGCACCGAAGGCGAGGCGGCCATCGGCACGGCGCTGGACGCCATGGCGGGCGCCACCAGCCAGGCGGAATGCCTTCAGCGAATGTTGGATGGCCTCGCGCTGCTCACGCCCCGGTGCGCGGTGTTCATCGTCAAGCAGGGGATCCTGAATCTCTACGCCTGGCGCGGCTTCGCCAACGAGAATCCCAAGAGCGGCACGCCGGTGATGCCGCCGCCCGAGCTGCTGGACCTCGTCCAAGGCCGCGGCGAAGGGCTCGAAGCGCCTGGCCCCGGCTACCAGGCCATGCTCGCCTCCCTCAGCCCTCTGCGCGCTCCGGCCATTCGCGTCCTGCCCCTGCGCCTCAAGCGCCGCACGGTGGCGGTGGTGCTGGCGGATTCGGGAACCCATTCCGGCCTGCCCCACCCCCAGCTTGTCCGCGCCCTCGTCCAGTGCGGCGCCGCCGCGCTCGGCAACCTGGGCACCGCCGCGCCGGAGGACCGGGTTTCAGTGACGCAGCAGACGCCCGAAATCCCCGCCGCCGCGCCGACCATGCCTATTCCGGTTCCGCCGCCGCCTGTTCCCGCCCCGCCGCCACCTCCGGTGATGATGGACGCGCCGATCCCCATGGCCGCGCCGGACCTTCCCGCGCCGCCGCCAACCCGCGTGCCGCCGCCCGTCACCATGCCCGCGAGCCCCATGGAGATCACGAACCCCGGCCTCACCATCGGCCTGGATCCCAAAGTCCGCTCCGCCGCCGAACGGCTGGCGCGCGTGCTGACCGGCGACATCGAGCTTTACTTCCCCGCCAAGGTGACCCAGGCGCGCACGACGGGGAACCTCTACGGCCTGCTCCGGGAGGAGCTGGAGCGGAGCCGCCAGACCTTCCTGGATCGCTTCGGCGCCCAACTGGAATCGGATCACGGAATTTTCAAGGCGACGGTCGTGGCCCTGCTCTGCGATGGCGACGCTTCCAAGCTGGGGACCACCCCCTGGAAGTGACCGTTCCAGGAATTCCTGGTGACATCGCGGCGCGGATCTGGTATTTCCCTACCCTTGGACATGTGAGGGGACCGGATGGCGGCCGATCTGGGGAAAAAATACATCTGCTTCAACTGCGGGACGAAGTTCTACGACTTCAAGAAGCCCGAGGCCGTCTGCCCGAAGTGCAACGCCAACCAGAAGGCGGCGCCCGCCAAGGTGAAGGCGCCGAAGAAGGAGAAGAGCGTCCATGTCATCGAGGATGACGAGACGCCCGAAGGCGAGCAGGCCGAGCAGGCTGAGGAGTTCAGCCCCGACGCCGTGGGCCTAGATCATCGCCGCGAAGGCATTGATCCCGGCGATCTGCGCATGGACGACTACGACGAGTAAGCCGGGCGTCGCCGGATGCTGATTGACCGGCATTGCCACTTGGAAGGGTCGCTGGATCCGGCCTGGGTCAGCGCTGAATCCGCTCGCCGCGGCCTCGCCCTGCCCGTGCCCTTGGAGGCGCTGTGGCGGGGTGAGGCCGTGGCCTTCGAGGCGTTCATCGAGGCCTTTCTCTTCGGCTCGAAGCTGCTCGATTCGCGGGCGGCCATCCGCGAAGCCGTGAACGCCGCGGCCCGGCGCACGAAGGGCGCGGGCGGAGCGGGCTTCGACCTCTGGATGAGCCCGGCCTTCCTCGTCTCGCACTTGAAGCAACTCGGCCTGGACGCATTCTGGCGCGGCGTGGAGGAAGGCTTCGCGGACGCCGTCGCGATGGGGCTCCGCGCCTGCGCGGTGGTGGACGCCGTGAACCATTTCGGCCCCGCCCACGGCCACGCCGTCCTGGACCTCATCGAGAAGGATCTCCCGCCCTTCGTCGTGGGCTTCTCCACCGGCGGCCTGGAGCGCGTGCCCTTCCGCGATTGGGCGCCGGTCTTCGATCGGGCGAAGCAGCTCGGCCTCCGCGTCGCCGCCCACGCGGGCGAGAACGGCTCTGGCGCGAATGTGCGCGAAGCGGTGCTGGAAGGCGGCGTCGAACGCATCGTCCACGGCCTCCGCGCGGATCAGGCCACCTTCGAGCTGCTCGCCGAGCGGGCCATCTCCGTGGATGTCTGCCCCAGCTCCAACGCCGCCCTCGCGGCGGATGTGAGCCCCCACCCCCTGCCCCGCATGCTGGCGGCGGGCGTCCGCTGCGCCCTGGGCACCGACGATCCTGGCCTCATCCCCTGCGATCTCGCGGGCGAACGGAAGAAGGCCGCCGCCATGGGCCTGACGGCAGCGGACCTCGCCGCTCTAGATGCCTTTGGGGAGGCCGACGCCTGGTGCCTGGCCCGGTAGTCCGGCTACGGGCTACGGGGCAGGTGGAGGCCTTAGGCCATTGACGCAAGTCCAAGCCTGACCGCAAGTCGTAGGCTGGCGAGTCGCACATCCCCGCCTCGCCCAGCAGGGTAGCCGGTAGCCCGCAGCCTGTAGCCGACAAAGCGCCCCATCCCGGGTAAACTAGCCGTTTCGGAAGCAGCGCGCGAACGGCACCCCGAGCGAGCGTGGCGGAATTGGCAGACGCACTGGATTTAGGTTCCAGCGGCTTTACGGCCTTGCCGGTTCGACCCCGGCCGCTCGCACCAGATTGATGGCACTCAAGGCACGACCTCAGGAGCACGACCCCATGAACGCCACCCTCACCCAGCACAGCCCCACCCGCATGAGCCTGGAGTTCCGCGTCCCGGCCAAGGAAGTGACCGACACCTTCAACGAGGTCGTCTCCTCCTTCGCGCCCAAGGTGCGCATCCCCGGCTTCCGCCCCGGCAAGGCGCCGCGCACCGTGCTGATCCAGAAGTTCTCCCGCGAAGTCCACCAGGATGTGGCCGAGCGCCTCGTCCGCGGCCACTTCTGGAACGAGGCCGAGCAGGCCGGCGTGCAGCCCATCTCCAACCCCGCGCTGGAGAAGGTCGAGCTGCGGGATGGCACCGACGCCACCATGCGCCTGCTCTTCGATGTGGCGCCCGAAGTGAAGCTGCCCGACTACAAGAAGCTCGACCTCGCCAAGCGCAAGCGCAAGATCGGCGCGGCGGATGTGGATGAGCAGCTCGAAGGCCTGCGCCAGCGCGCCACCAAGCTCCTGCCCGTGGAAGGCCCCGCGGCCACCGGCCTCATCCTCACCTGCGACATCAAGGCCAAGATCCAGGGCCGCAAGCCCGAGACCTACCGCGACCAGGTCATCGAGCTGGACGCCAAGCGCCCCTTCGACCAGGCCGTGATCGGCGCGAAGGCCGATGAGACCCGCAGCTTCGATGTGGAGCACGGCGAGGACGCGCCCGCGCTGGCCGGCCGCACGGTCCACTACACCGTCACCGTCTCCGAAGTGCGCCGCCGCGAAGTGCCGGAGCTGGGCGACGAGCTCGCCAAGGATCTGGGCGAGACCGACCTCAAGGCCCTCAAGGCCAAGGTGGAGGCGGACCTGAACGAGGCCGCCGAGCGCGACGCCGAATCCCGCATGCACGCCACCATCCTCGACATGCTGCTGGACGCGTCGCCTTTCGAGGTGCCCCGCTCCCTCGTCATCATGCAGTTGGATGACTATTGCAACGAGTTCGCCCGCGCCGCGGCCCAGCAAGGCCTCGACCCCAAGCGCGTGAACTGGAACGCCTACCGCCAGCACCGCCTCAACGACGCCGAGCGCGCCGTCCGCAGCGGCTACCTGCTCCAGGCCATCGGCAACGCCGAGGACATCCAGGTCGCCGACGAGGAGATTGACGCCGACATCCGCTCCTTCATGGACGAGAACAAGGTCCAGACGCCCTTCGAGGCCTTCAAGGCCGATCTGGAGAAGCGCGGCTCCACCACCGAGATCAAGGGCCGCCTGCGCACGGACAAGATCTTCCAGCGCCTGATGGGCTTCGCCACCGTGAAGGAAGAGCTGCTGGACAAGGAGGCCTTCCTTGCCCTGCTCGAACTGGAGCGCAAGCGCGAGGCCGGCGAGCCCGTCGCCCGCTTTGACGGCGGCGGCGTCGAAGGCGGCACGCTCGAGCACCAGGAGGGCGGCGAGCCCGTCGCGGCGGATCACGGCCATGTCCACGGCCCCAATTGCGATCACGACCACGATCACGAGCCCAAGGCGAAGAAGACCGCCAGGAAGGCGCCCGCCAAGGCTGAAGGCGAAGTCGAAGCCAAGCCCAAGAAGGCCGAGTAAGGCTTCTCACTTCCAGAAGAGGAGGCCTGGCCCCCTCTTCTTTTTTCAAGCTTTAATCCCCTTCATCCCTTTCATCCCAGTTCATTGGCTTTGGGTCTTAGGAAGCAAACTCGGGTCAAAGAGGGTGGGTTCGGAGCAGTTTTAGGA
>CAYYJN010000030.1:18849-22655 GCA_964472275.1 uncultured Solibacteraceae bacterium | reverse complement strand
CGCTGACCCCCTTCGGCGGCATCCGCATCGAAGACAACCTCGTCGTCACCAAGGACGGCAGCCGCAACCTGACGCGGGAGAAATTGCCGCATTGACAGCCCGTTCGTTACACCTAGAACCTGAGGCACCCTAGGTATAACGGACAGCTCAGGCCAGCCCCGAATAGCGACTGAAGAATGCCTCCAGCCGTGCCAGGACCGCTTGCTTCCGGGCTGAATGGGCGTTCTGTTTCGAGAACCGCGAGGCGGGGGCCATGACTTTCGTGATGGCCGTCCCGCTGGTTTGGACACCACCGTCGCGGAACGCATTGGCCATGAAGACCCGTGCCGCATCTGGATCGAGCCCCTCTTCCGCGATGATCCGATCCAGCTCTTCCTCCCTCCGAGCGGCCATGAAGGCCTCCCATTGCTCGTCCACCCGAGCCTTGGCAGACACGGAATCCACGAAGGCCTCGATGAGATCTTTCTTGTTCCGCAGGCTCGGGCTGGAATCCACCGTCCGTTCGATGGAAGCGCGGATCTCCTTACCCTGGCCGCTGCCCTTCGCCTTCAAGTATTTCTCGACCATCATCAGGATGTAATCCACATTGATCTCGACCTGCTTGATCAGCTCGATCTCGAAGACCACATCCTCGTTGATCCGCTCCTTGTCCGCCTCCGACGCGGTGCGGAACTCGGCATACAGGTTCAGGTAGAGGCTCTGATAGTCCTGGAAATCCCGGGCGCTCAGGATTTCGTTCCCCGTGAAATCGTCGAAGGCCGTGAGGATGTTCCGCAGTCGAAGGATGGCGCCGAAAAGCTGGATGAACGCCTTCTGCGCCGCTTCGCCAAGGATGGCCTTGCCCAGCGGAAATTCCGAAAGAAGGGTCTCCACCCGTTTCGCGTACTCCGCCTGGTAATCGCCATAGGGCTTGAGCAGGACGATGCCCTTAGCCTCCTTGTTCCCGAACAGCGCGAGGGCGTCGTTAGTCTCCTGTTCCAGGTCGCGGAAGGAGACGATATTGCCATAGGTTTTCACGGAATTCAGGATCCGGTTTGTCCGGGAGTAGGCCTGGATCAGGCCGTGCGCCCTCAGGTTCTTATCCACCCAGAGCGTGTTGAGCGTGGTGGCGTCGAACCCGGTCAGGAACATGTTGACGACGATCGCAAGATCCAATTGCCGCTTCTTCAAACGCTCCGATAAATCCTTGTAGTAGTTTTGGAATTTGTCCGCCGAGGTGTCGAAGCTGGTGGCAAAGAGCGCGTTGTAGTCGCGGATCGCCCCGTCCAGGAAGTCCCGCGAACTGGCGTCCAGGGCCTCCGTCTCGAAGCCCTCTTCACCCAGCAGGCCGTCCGCTTCTTCCTCATTGGGGGCGAAACTGTAGATCAGGCCCACCTTGAGTCGCTGCGCGGACGGCAGGTCCACCTGCTGCTTCGTGAACTCCGCGTAGTAGCGTTTAGCCGCGTCAATGGACGCCGTGGCGAAAAGGGAATTAAAGCCGTCCAATCGCCGCGTGTCGAGGCGGTAGCGCTCGCCGCGCTTGGTCTTCTGCGCGAAATGCTCACGGATATATCCGACCACCTGCGCGATGCGTTCCGGCGCCACCAGCGCTCTCTCGGTGTCAATGGCCGAGACCTTCTTATCCTTGATGCCTGGCGCGGCTTTGAGGGTGTTGATGTAGTCAATGCGGAAGGGCAGCACATTTTTGTCATTGATGGCATCCACGATCGTGTAGGTGTGGAGCCGGTCTCCAAAGGCCTGTTCCGTCGTGCGCCGGGCCAGGTTGCCGCCTGTCCCCGCGTTGTCCGCGAAGATCGGCGTGCCCGTGAATCCGAACAGGTGGTAGCGCTTGAAGACCTTCGTGATCTCCGCGTGCATGTCGCCGAACTGGCTTCGATGGCATTCGTCGAAGATGACCACCACATGCTGGCCGTAGACAAAGTGCTTCCGGTTCGCGGCCACGAAGCGGGACAGCTTCTGGATGGTCGTGATGATGATGCGAGCATCCGGGTCCTCCAACTGCCGCTGCAATACCGCCGTGGAGGCGTTGGAGTTCGCCGCGCCCTTCTCGAAACGGTCGTATTCCCGCATGGTCTGGTAATCCAGGTCCTTGCGGTCCACCACGAAGAGCACCTTATCCACCCCCGCCAGCCCGCGCGCGAGCTGGGCCGCCTTGAAGCTGGTGAGCGTCTTTCCGCTGCCGGTGGTGTGCCAGATGTAGCCCCCGGCGTCGAGGGTGCCCAGCTGCCGATGGTTCGTGCCCGTGGCGATGCGCTGGAGAATCCGCTCCGTGGCCGCGATCTGGTAGGGGCGCATCACCAGCAGCTTCCGATCCACATCGAAGACGCAGAAGCGGGTGAGGATATTCAGCAAGGTGTGCTTGGCGAAGAAGGTCTTGGCGAAGCCCGCAAGCTCCGTGATGGGCTGGTTCTTCGCATCCGCCCACCAGCTCGTGAAGGCGAAGCTGTTGGAGGTCTTGGCCTTGCTCAGCCTGCTGGACTGCTCCTTCAGGTGCCCGTCCCGCACCGTGTTGCTGTAGTACTTGGTGAGGGTGCCGTTGCTGATGACGAAGAGCTGCACATATTCGAAGAGCCCGCACCCCGCCCAGAAGCTGTCCCGCTGATAGCGGTTGATCTGGTTGAAGGCCTCGCGGATGTCCACGCCCCGGCGCTTCAGCTCGATGTGCACCATGGGCAGGCCATTCACCAGCACCGTCACATCGTAGCGGTTGGCGCGGCCCCCCTCCGCCTCGTACTGGTTGATGACCTGGAGGGCGTTGGCGTGGATGCGCTGCTTATCAATCAGGTAGACATTCTTGACCGAGCCGTCATCCCGCTTCAGGACCTGCACATGGTCTTCCTGGATGCGGGCCGTCTTCTCCACGATGCCTTCGTTGGCGCTGGCGAGGCAGGTGGTGAAGAAACGCTCCCATTCCGCTTCCGAGAACGCGATTCCGTTGAGCCGTTCCAATTGGCGACGCAGGTTGGCGATCAGATCGGCTTCCGAGGCGATGGGAAGGGGGTCGTAGGCCTGGGCCTGCAATTGCTCGATGAAGGCCTTCTCCAGCTCGGCTTCGCTTTGGTAGGCCGTCTCCCGCGCCCCATCCGGCAGGAACTCCGCCACCACCGTGCTTTCGTGGGACAGCGCGATGGTCTCGTAGCGGTAGGGTTTCAGCTCTTCGGTCATACCGCTTCCCGGAAGGTCATCAGCCGGTCGCGGTAGTGGGCGTACTGCTGGCGACGGGCCGCCAGCTCCGCGGGCAGGCCGATGGACAGGTCGTTCACCAGCGCATCGAACTGATCGAGGATGGCAACGATGCGGGCCTGTTCTTCGAGCGACGGCACTGGGATGCGAATCTTCGCCAGGCTCTCGCCGGAGATGCGCCGCACTTTGGTTCCGGTGATATGCGGTTTCTTTTGTGATTGGAACTGTCTCGTTTGGAAGAAATAGGAAATATATTTCGGATTGAGGTTGTGCCGGAAGATGTAGGCGTCGGTGCTAACTGCCACATCTTCATTGCCCAGCCAGGCGACAGCCTTTGCCACCGCTTCATCGTCCTCGCTTGTGGTGGCAATGACCAGATCGCCGGTGTGGGCCTTCCGCAACCGCGCGGCAAATTCCGGTGCAACGAACGACACGGTTTCATCCACCCATGTGCCGTAGTGTGTGTGAATCTGGCCGTAATGGATGCAACCCACGCCGGATTCAGTGAAGTCGGACTTTTGTATTCCAGTTCCGCGCATGAAGCTTCCGATTTCACCAAGTGTCGTTATGCTTGCTTGCTTGCTTGCTTGCTTGCTTGCTTGCTTGCTTGCTTGCTTGCTTGC
>CAYYJN010000030.1:0-18749 GCA_964472275.1 uncultured Solibacteraceae bacterium | reverse complement strand
TGCTTGCTTGCTTGCTTGCTTGCTTGCTTGCTTGCTTGCTTGCTTGCTTGCTTGCTTGCGCCAGTATCGGTGGATTCACCGAAGGTCAAGAGCGCATCGCGATAATGCCGATACTGCCGCCGCCGCGCCTCAAGCTCCGCCTCAAGCTCCGCCTCAAGCTCCGTGAAAGTGTCGAGTACTTTCACGATTTCGCGTTGGATTTCGAGGGGCGGAACGGGAATGCGGTATGACTTGATAGCCGCATCCGAAATCGCAGGATAGCTAGCCCCGCGCTCGTTCGCTTCCACATACTCGTAAAAGCAATCAGTACCGAGTAGGTGGAAAAGGAAGTTCGAAAGAATAGTCTGTGTGTGTGCTCGGAGTACACAGTAGCCAGTACTGCACACTTGGCCATTGTATTGGGCAGGGACCAGGGCATACCGCCTAAGCTGAGGCCGCGTCGTACCAAAAAGCACATCACCCGCGCACACAAGCTGCTGTGCTCTGCTCGGTGCATTTTGCTTGGTAATTGTCTGGGTCTCGACGATGGCGTGGGTCACCCGGTCAACGGATGTCAGATCTATATATTTGTACTCAACGCTTTCCATCAATTCCACCCACCTGATATTGGATACAGGTAAGACAACCTCTCCAAGCGCTCTAAACTCCACCCCATTCGGGCACATCTCCGCGATCAGCGCCTCGATCCGACTCATTTCTTCTTCCCTTCGATCTTTTTCTGCGCCTTCTTGAGGGTTTCCCGGAACACCGCTTCGACTTCGGAAGGCTGGTCAGCCAGATTCGCGCGGAGCCTGGCGTATTCGGCTTCCCGTCGAACTTGTAAGTATTCCTTACAGGTTGCCGCTTCGAACAGTTCGCCTTCCGCGAAGATGGATTTGAGGTGGAGCGTGATGTTCTGGGGGGTGGTTTGGAACAGCTCGGCCATCTGGGCCTGGGTCAACCAGACGGTGCCGCCCTCCATTCGCACTTGGATCGAAGGCGTCCCGTCCTCGCGCTGGTAGAGGACGACTTCCCCGCTGTCGCCGCCGATGCCGCTCATGCGCCCTTGCTTTCCAAATCGGCCACGATGGCGTCAATCGCCGTTCGAAGCTGGGCCTGGCGGGCCACGATGCGCGCGATCTCGGCGTTGAGCGCGGTGATGTCCACGGCCTCGCGGGTATCGGCCTGCTCCACATAGCTGGACACGGCGATGTTGTAGCCGTTGGCGGCGAGATCGCCGTTGTCCACGAGCCGCGCGAAGTGGGGAAGATCATTCCTGCCGGTGAAGGCATCCAGGATCTTCTTCTGATGATCCGGCCCCAGCTTGTTCTTGTTGCCGCTGCGGGTGAACTCGGCGGAGGCGTCAATGAACAGGGTGGCGTTGTCGCGCTTGGATTTCTTCAAGACGAGAATGCAGGTGGCGATGGTCGTCCCGAAGAACAGGTCGGGCGGGAGCTGGATCACCGCGTCCAGGTAGTTGTTCTCGATGAGGTATTGCCGGATCTTCTGCTCCGCGCCGCCCCGGTAGAGCACGCCGGGAAACTCGACGATGGCCGCCGTTCCGTTGACGGCGAGCCAGGAAAGCATGTGCATGGTGAAGGCGAGATCGGCCTTGCTCTTGGGCGCGAGCACGCCGGCGGGCGCGAAACGCGGATCGTTGATGAGCACGGGGTTGGCGTCGCCATCCCATTTGATGGAATACGGGGGATTGGAGACGATGGCCTCGAAGGGCTCGTCATCCCAGTGCGCGGGCTCGGTGAGCACATCCCCATGGGCGATGCTGAACTTCTCGTAGTTCACATCGTGCAAGAACATGTTGATGCGGCAGAGATTGTAGGTGGTCAGGTTGATCTCCTGGCCGAAGAACCCCATGCGCACCTTGTCGGGACCGAGCACCTTGACGAACTTGAGCAGCAGGGACCCAGAGCCGCAGGCGGGGTCGTAGACCTTGTTCACCTCGGTCTTGCCCACCACGGTGATCCGCGCGAGCAGCTCCGAGACTTCCTGCGGCGTGTAGAACTCGCCCCCGGACTTGCCCGCGCTGGAAGCGTACATCTGCATCAGGTATTCGTAAGCATCTCCGAAGGCGTCAATGCTGTTCTCCGAGAAGGTCCCGAGATTGAGGTCGCCAATGGCGTCCAGCAGCTTGACGAGCTTCTCGTTGCGCTTCGCGACCGTGGGGCCGAGCTTGTTCGAGTTCACATCCAGATCGTCGAAGAGGCCCTTGAAGTCATCCTCGCTATCCGTGCCAAGGGCCGACCCTTCGATATCGGCGAAGACACGGCTCAGGGTCTCGTTGAGGTTGGGATCCAGCCGGGCGCGCTGGCGCACATTGGCGAAGAGGTGGGAGGGCAGGATGAAAAAGCCCTTCTCCTTGACCGTCTCCGCACGGCCAAAGGCGGCCTCCGTGTCGTTCAGACGGGCGTAGTCGAAGTCCGGGCTCCCCGCTTTGCGCTCCTGATCGTTGAGGTAGCTCTCCAGGTTCTCGGAAATGAAGCGGTAGAACAGCATGCCGAGCACATAGGTCTTGAAGTCCCAGCCATCCACGCTCCCCCGCAGATCATTGGCGATGCGCCAGATGGTCTTGTGAAGTTCGGCGCGTTCAGATTCCCGGGTGCTGGCCATGGCTGCCTTTGATGAGTCCTTTGATTGACCCTAGCAAAGGCGAAGGATTTCCGAAATCGTTCACCTGATGGGGCTTGAGATGGTCCAAGAATCTCATCTAGGGACAAGGCCTCGTTTTGCGATATACAGGAGGCATCACTCGGAGGTTCCATGCGTCGCGCTTTGATCCTGTCCGCTCTCGTGTGCGGCGCTGTCCCCGCGCTGCTCGCGCAGGCGCCGACCCCTGGCACAGCTTCGGCTGCGACTTCGACGGCCCCGTTGTCGGTGGATTCGCTCTTCAACCCGGCGAAGGCGGTGGAGTACATCGGCTTCCCGAAGGCGCGGCTGTCCTGGGCTTCGGACGGCACGCTGGTGGCTTCGGAGTTCAGCAAGCAGGGCGTCGCCTTCCTGAAGGTGGACCCCAAGACCTGGAAGAAGGCGCCGCTCTTCGACGCGGAGAAGTTGTCGGCTGCGCTGACGGCGGCGGGCGCGGACCCGAAGGCGGCGGGGATGGCGCTGGGCATGGGCCGCTTCCGGTGGAACGCGCCGCGCACCGCCTTCGTCCTGAGCGTGGATGACGACCTCTACCTCGTGGATCTCGCCAAGGTGCAGGCCAAGCGGCTCACCAAGGAGGCGGGCGAGGAGATCGAACCCACCTTCAGCCCCGATGGCGCGAAGGTGGCCTTCCTCCGCGGCAGTGACCTCTATGTGGTGACCACGAGCGATTCCAAAGAGACGCGCCTCACCACCGGCGGCGACGAGACGCACCTCAACGGCCGCCTGGACTGGGTCTACCAGGAAGAGGTCTACGGCCGCGGCGACTTCAAGGGCTTCTGGTGGGCGCCGGATTCCAGCAAGCTCGCCTACCTGAGCCTCGATGAATCCAAGGTGCCGGTGTACACGCTCACCGATGATCGCAGCGCCGATCAGAAGCTGCTGCAGGCGCGCTATCCGAAGGCCGGCGACCCCAACCCCATCGCGCGGCTCGGCGTCGTGGACCTCTCCGGCCACACGACCTGGACGAAGGACCCCTACAACGGCGCGGAGACGCTCATCGTGCGCGTGGACTGGACGCCGAACGGCACGCTCATGGCCGCCTGGATGAATCGCGTGCAGACCTCGCTCGATCTGCGGACCTACGAGGGCGCGGAGTCCAAGGTGCTCATCCACGAGCAGACGAAGGCCTGGGTGGACACGGAGCACACGGAGATGCCGCTCTTCCTGAAAGACGGCGGCTTCCTCTGGCAGTCGGACCGCACCGGCCACCATCACCTCTACCGCTACAGCCAGGACGGCGCGCTGATGGGCGCCGTGACGAGCGGCGACTGGGATGTGAAGGATCTCTTCGGCGTGGATGAGAAGGGCAAGCATGTCTACTTCGCGGCGGACGCGCGCAGCCCCATCGCCGTGGACGCCTACCGCGCGAACCTGGGCAAGGCGCCGAACGAGAAGATGGAATTGCTCACCGCCCGCGAAGGATCGCACCGCGTGAGCTTCGATCCGAAATTCCGCTACTTCCTCGACACCTGGAGCGACATCCACACGCCCTACCAACTGAGCCTGCTGGACGCCAGCGGGCGGACGATGCGGCTCATTGACGCCAACCCGCCGTCCGAAGCCTGGAAGGCGCAGAAGCTCGGCGAGGTGACCTTCCAGACCGTGAAGACCCGCGACGGCTTCCCCATGGAGACCATGCTCATCAAGCCCGTGGGCTTCGATCCGGCCAAGAAATATCCCGTCTATGAGCACCTCTACGGCGGCCCCGCCGCGCCGCAGGTGTCGAACGCCTGGAACCGCGAGATGCCCTGGTTCCAGTTCCTCGCCCAACAGGGCTATGTGGTGTGGGTCTGCGACAACCGCAGCGCATCCGCCAAGGGCATCGCCTCCGCCTACGGCATCTACAAGAATTTCGGCGCGCAGGAATTGCGGGATCACCTGGACGGCCTGAAGTGGCTCGGCGACCAGGGCTTCGCGGACCTTTCCCGCGTGTGCATCGAGGGCTGGAGCTACGGCGGCTTCATGAGCAGCTACGCGCTCACCCATTCGACGGCCTACAAGCTCGGCATCGTCGGCGCGCCGGTCACCGACTGGCACCTCTACGACAGCATCTACACCGAGCGCTACATGGACACGCCCCAGGCCAACCCCGAAGGCTACAAGACCAGCTCCGTGGATCTCGCCGCCAAGGACCTGCGCGGCAAGATGCTCATCATGCACGGCACCAGCGACGACAATGTGCATCCCGCCAACACGATCCAGCTCATCCAAGCCCTGCAGAACGCGGGCAAGGACTACCAGCTCCAGCTCTTCCCCGGCTCGGACCACGGCAGCGCCTTCGGCAAGCCCATGCAGCGTTTTTCCATCTACCGCGCCCGCTGGGACTTCATCAAAGAGAACCTGTAGGCACGGCACGGCCGGAACGGCATACTGATCGAATTACACCGGGATTCCCATGAGCTTCGCTTTGCTTCAGACAAATAATGGTTCCGCTTTCGGAGGGATCATCTCCGCAGCGGCTCTTATCGCGAGTCTCGTGCTCGTCCTTGCCCCGAGTTTTCTGGAGATGCGGAGGCATCATCCCAAGGGGCTTCGAGTGCTGTTCTTTGTCGAAATGTGGGAGCGTTTTAGCTACTACGGCATGCGTGCGCTGCTCCTGCTCTACATGACGAAGACGGTAGCTCAGGGTGGATTCGGATGGACTGAATCCGGATCTTTCAACATCTATAGCTGGTACACGGCCCTGGTTTACGCCTTTGGCCTCCCTGGCGGATGGATCGCTGATCGTTTTCTTGGATATCGAAAAGCCGTCTTCGTGGGCGGTCTTTTCATCGCGGTCGGCCAATTCGCCCTATTCTTCCAATCCGTTCCCATGTTCTTTGGAGGCCTGTCTTCCATCATCATCGGCACTGGCCTCTTGAAGACAAACAGCACGACGCTAGTCGGGCAGCTTTATCCGAAGGGCGATCCGCGCAGGGATGGCGGTTTCTCCATCTACTATGTTGGCATCAACCTCGGCGCCTTCCTTGCCCCGATCTTCTGTGGTTTCCTGGCGCAAAACGCATCCTTCGGACACCTTCTTGGAAGCCTCGGCCTGGATTCAACAGGTGGATGGCGGTGGGGCTTCGCGCTCGGCGGCGTGGCGATGATCGCTGGACTGATCCAGTACGCCCTGCAGCAAGAAAAGCTAGGCCAAGCGGGCCTCAAGACCGGCGAACAAGCGGAGTCAGAGGAACATCACACAGAGAAAGCGCCTCTTACTCCGGAGGAATGGAAACGCATCGCGGTGGTCATGATCCTCTTCGTGTTCTCGACCTTGTTCTGGGCGGTTTACGAGCAGGCGGGCTCCACGCTTAACCTCTTTGCTGACCAACATGTCAGTTGCAAGATCTTCGGGTGGAACTTCCCATCCACCTGGTATCAAAGTGTCAATAGCTATTTCATTTTCATTCTCGCTCCTATTTTCGCTTGGCTGTGGGTGAAGCTCAGCGCGAAAGGCAAGGAGCCCAGCAGCCCCGCCAAATTCGCCATCGGCGTCTTCCTGGTGGGCGGCGGCATGGCCGTGCTCATCCCCATTTCGAAGCTGATTGACGCCCATGGCGCCCAGGCCGGGCCTCTTTGGCTCGTCGGCGTCTACTTCCTCCACACCGTCGGCGAGATGTGCCTGAGCCCCGTGGGCCTGTCGTTGACCACAAAGCTCGCGCCACACAAGATCGCGGGCATGGTGATGGGCCTTTGGTTCTGCTCCATGGCACTGGGGAACTTCCTTGCTGGCCAAGCTGGCAAGCTCTTCCTGCACATGTCCCTCACCCACGCCTTCGAGCTGATCTTCGTCGTGATGACCGTGGCGACGCTCGTGCTCATCGCCCTCACCCCTTCCATCAAGAAGCTCATGGGCGGCGTGCACTAGGCCACGAGCTGATAGCCTTTCCCCATGGCTGCCTGTGACGAGCACGGACTGCTGGGTCTCGATGAGGCCATGGCGCGGTTGGCGGCGGCCATCCCTCCGCCGGTCTGGGAGGCGGTGCGGGCGGATCGGGACGATCCCGCCTTGGATCGCTCGGCCATGGACGGCGCGGCCATGCGCAGCGCCGATGGCGCGACGCCCCGCGCGGTGCTGGGCACGCTCTTCGCGGGCGATGATCCGAGCACCTTCGTGGTCGGCGCCGGGGAAGCCGTCCGCATCATGACCGGCGCGGCGCTGCCCGAAGGCGCGGATTGCGTGGTGCCGATCGAGCAGCTCCGGGAAGTCGTGAACGGCCTCGTGCCCGATCGCGCTCCCGAACCCGGCGCCAATGTCCGCCACCGGAGCAGCCACGCCACGGCGGGCGATGCGCTCCTCGCGGAAGGCCTTCCCCTCAACGCCGCCCGCGTGGGCCTGCGCGCCTGGACGGGCCTGCCCTCGCCGCCGCCCAAGCGCGTGCGCGTGGGCATCGCCAGCACCGGCGACGAACTGAGCGGCGATCCGAAGCCTTGGCAGATCCGCGATTCCAACGGCCCCATGCTCGCGGCCCTCGCTCACAACCTCGGCGCGTGGGCTCTGCGCCTGCCGCCGCTGCCGGATGTGAAGGGCGCGCTGGAGGAACGCATCTCGGATCTCGAAGGCCTTTCGGTGCTCATCACCTCCGGCGGCGTGTCCATGGGCGAGCGCGATCTGCTGCCCGCCGCGCTCAAGGAGTTGGGCGCCGAGATCCTCTTCCACAAGCTGGATCTCAAGCCCGGCAAGCCGATGCTGGCGGCGATCCTCGGCCGCACCGTGGTCCTGGGCCTGCCGGGCAACCCCCAAGGGGCCTACCTCAACGCGCGCATCTTCCTGCCCATCGTGCTGGCGCGGTTGCAGGGCACGGAAACGCCCGAACTCTGGCGAAGGGGCATCCTCGGCGAAGCCGCGCCCAACAAGGGATCGAGGCCGCTGCTCCAACCCTGCCGCCTGGAAGGCGACCGCCTCTTTACCCTGCCCAACCGCGGCAGCGGGGATCTCGTCTCGCTGGCGAAAGCCGATGCCTGCGCCTGGATTCCGCCCGGCGGCGCCGCGCCCGGCCCCGCGCGCTATCTGGACCTGCCATGATCCGGCGCGTCGCGGCGCTGCTCTTCGCCTGCGCGGCGCTGTCGGCCCAGGATGGCCCCTATGTGCAGTGGGACCCTGTCCAACCTGGCAAGGCCCGCGTCTACGCCACCGATGGCGCCGCCGTCACCGTGCGGGACCGCAAGGCGCCGTTCACGCTGCAGCTCCCTGGCCTGAGCGCCGAACCGCTCCGCCTCACGGGCAAGCCCTACGCGCCCGATGGCGACACCTTCCCCGCGCCCCCGAAGATCACGGCCGTGAGCGACATCCACGGCAACTTCAACGGCCTGCTCACGCTGCTGAAGGCCCATGGCGTGGTGGATGACGCGCTCCATTGGAGCTATGGCCGGGGCCACCTCGTCATCGCGGGCGATGTGGTGGACCGCGGCCTTCAGGTGACGGAGGCGCTGTGGTTCATCCGCGCCTTGGAGGTCGAAGCCAAGCGCCACGGCGGCCGCGTCCACCTGCTCATCGGCAATCACGAGCAGATGCTGCTCTCCGGCGACTGGCGCTACACGCAAGCGCTCTACACCGCGCCGCCCAAGGGCATGCCGCCCCTCGCCGCGCGCTTCGGGCCCGATGGCGAGTTCGGGCGCTGGCTCCGGTCCAAGCCCGCGATCCTCAAACTCGGCCCCTTCCTCTTCTGCCACGGCGGCATCTCCCCGGCGCTCGCCGCCCGGGGCGAAGCCATCGCGTCCACCAACGCCCTCCTGCGCGCCCACCTCGCCGACCGGCCTCGGGAGGCCACTGGAGATGCAGCCTTCCTGCTCGGTTCGGACGGGCCGCTCTGGTATCGCGGCCTCCTCCCGGATGAAGACGACCCCGCCAGCGACGCCCAAGTGAATGCGATCCTCGCCCGCTATCGCGTGAAGGCCCTCGTGATCGGCCACACCACGGAGCCCGAAGTGGAGTCGCTGCACGGCGGCAAGGTCTACGCCATTGATGCCGGGCTCAAGGTCGGGAAAGGCCAACTCTGGATCTGGGAAGGCGGCCGCGCCTACCGCGGCCTCATGGATGGCAAACGCGTTTCGTTGAAGTGAGTGGCGTCCCTGTTCGTTAAAAGGGACACAGAGATCACAGAGGAACACAGAGGGCACAGAGAAAAGAAGGCGTAAGGGCTACCGATTCTTCTTTTCTCTGTGCCCTCTGCGCCCCTGCTCTTTCTTAAAAAGCACTAAGCAGCTCCGCGAGACCTGTCGCGCGGCGGTCTTCTTTGCGCGCGGCGAGGGGCGGCAGCGCGCCATCGCCGACGAGGAGCGCGTGGCGTCGCGCGCGGGTGAGGGCCGTGTAGAGGTTCTGCCGGGTGAGCAGCGGATGATCCGCCTCGGGCAGCACGATGGCGACTTCGTCGAATTCGGAGCCTTGGGCTTTGTGGACCGTCAGCGCGTAGGCGAGCGAGAGATCGCCCGCGAGGGCGCCGAGCGGATAGGCGCGCAGGCCACCCTCTTTCAGGAAGACCGCCTCGCGATGGGTTTCGTCGCCGCGGCGCACCTTGAGGATGAGCCCCTGGTCGCCGTTGAAGAGGCCGCGCCCGTAATCGTTGCGGGTCATCATCACCGGCTCGCCCAAGTAGAAGGGCAGATCCCGTTGCAGGCCGCGTCCGTTGAGGCTCCAGGCCGCCGCGTGCAGCGCGCCGTTCAGGCCTTCCGCGCCACGCGGACCTTCCTGGAGCAGCGTGAGGATGCGGAAGCGGTCGTGGTGGGCGAGCAGCCGCTGAATGGCATCCCGCGATGCGTCGTCGAAGCCTTCCGGCCCATGCGCGTAGTCGCCATGGACGAGGCGTTCATACTCGTCCAACGCCATGATGCGGGTTCGCCAATGGGCGATCAGATCCGGAAGGGCCGACGAATCCAGCAGCTCGACCCCTTGCCCGGAAAGCTCCGCGATGGTCCTGTGGATGGGAAGATCGCCTTCGGCGACGCTGCCATCCCGCACCTGCCGCGCGTAGGCGAGGATGGCGCGGCCCGCCGGGTCGGATGCGTCCATGCGGTAGCTGCGTTCGAGGCGGGCCACTACTTCCGGCTTCGCGGCGACGAGATCCCGCAGCACGGCACCCTGCCCCACGCTGGGAAGCTGATCCGCGTCGCCGAGCAGGATGAGGCGGGCCTCGGGCTTCAAGGCCTCCAGCAGGCGGAGCATGAGGGCCTGATCCAACATGCTCGCTTCATCCACCACCACCAGATCCGCGTCCAGCGGATGCTCCGCGTCATGGCGCCACCCGCGCGGACGCCAGCCCAACAGGCGATGGAGCGTGCGCGGATTCGCGAGCCCATTCAGCGACGCGCTCAGGCGTCGCGCGGCCTTGCCCGTGGGCGCGGCCACTCCCACGCGCAATCCGTTCGCGCCTTGAAGCAGCGCGGCGACGATGGAGGACTTTCCGGTGCCGGGCCCGCCCGTGATGACCGCGAGGCGAGAGGAGGCAGCGAGCCGCAGCGCCGAGCGCTGTTCCTCATTGAGCTGAATGGGATGTTCGAAGGCGGAAGCCGGAATCTCCAAGCCCGGCGCGGACTGGATGCGTTCCGTGATCCGTCGGGCCAACTCCCGTTCTTCCTGGATCGCCCGTCCCGTGGCGAGCCAAGTCTCCCCAACGAGAATCGGCGCGAGTCCTTCCGGTCCGGCGACGAAGCCGTTCAGCGCCGCATCGGCCTTCAAGGCCGCCGCGTCTGGGATGGGGCCGAAGGCGCCGAGCCACGCCGGGCCGTTCTCTCCCAGCACCAGGCGCGCGTGTCCTTGAGCTTCAGCGATGCGCGCGTGCAGCGCCGCGGAGAAGAGGCGTTTGCCAGCTTCTTCATCGTTCACCAAGCCCGCGAGCACGGACGGTTCCCAGGCGAGGTCCGCTTCCTGGCCAAGCGCGGCGAGGGCCGCGGCCCAGGCGGCGGAAAGCGCGAAAGGCTCAGGCATGGGCGCGCTCCAGCATCGCGTCGAGTTCCGCGGCCCAGGCGCGCGTCTCGCGCCAGCTCGGCCGTTCGGACCATTGACCGCCCTCCGGTAGGCCCCGCAGGAACACATACACCACGCCGCCGAAGCGAGCCTCGTAGTCCGCTTCGGTTTCGATGCGAAGGAAGCGCAGCGCGGCGAGGGTGTAGACCTTCACCTGGAGACGATAATCCTCCTCCACGCAGGCGGCGACGGAAGCGGGCGCGTAATCCGGGAGGCGATTGCTCTTCCAATCCACCAGGAAGATGCGCCCCTCATGTTCGAAGAGCGCGTCCAGCGCGCCCGTGATCCGCCCGCTGGCGGAGGTGGCGAGGAAATCCAGCTCCCGTAAGACACGCATGGAATCAAGCGCGGCGAACGCGATCGCCGTCGCGCCCGAGAGGCGCAACGGCGTGCCGAGTCCGGCGTGAGCTAACTTCGCCGCGTCTTCGGCCCATCGGAGATCCAGCCCGGCGGCCTCGCAGGCCTTCTCCGCCCAGGCGCGGCGCGCCGGGTTCCACCAGGCGCGGAAGGCCGGATCGAACGCGCTCAGATCCGCCGTTTCGAGCATCGCGTGCAGCGCCACGCCGGTGGCGGTGCCGCCGGGAAGACCTTCCGCGCGAAGCACGCGATCCGGTTCGGGATCCCGCGCGCCCGCCTCGGCTTCCACGCGACGATGCAGGCTCGTGAAGGATTCCACGCGAGGCGGCCAAGCGGATGCCCGCGTGGTCTCGAAGGGAAAAAGCGCGGGCAGGATCAGCGGCGCGGGAGCGGGATCGGGCGTGGCGTCCGGCAGCGGCGGCAAGCCCCAGTGGAGCCAAGGCGCGCGATCCCTCCACGCCATCACGGCGCGTTGGAGATGGCCGTAGGGGCCTTTGGGCAGCCAATCCGCATCGAACACGGTTTTGCCGATCGGCTTCTTTTCTTCGGGTCCCGGCTGTTCATGGACCGGCAGGATCAGCAAGCCTTCCGCGCGGGTGAGGCCCACATAGAGCAGACGCCGCTCCTCCGCGCGCGCTTCGGCTCGCGGCGCCACGCCCTCCGGCGCCGAGCTCGGATCACCAATCCACCACCTCCGCTCCCATTCGGAGCCGACGCGCCGGTGGAAGGGTTGGACCTGCAGGCCCATTCCGCCGCCTTCGCCGAGCCCGCCGAAGATCGCCACCACCGGCGCCTGGAGGCCCTTCGCCGCGTGGAAGGTGAGGATGCGCACGGCGTCGCCTTCCTGTTCCACGCGTCGGACGGCTTCTTCCTCGCCTTGGGGGCGCTCCACGCCTTCCTTCCACCGGGCGAGCCGCCGCGCGTGATCGGCGGGGCCGTCGCCCGGACCCGCGGCTTCCTGGAGCAGTTCGGTGAGGTGGAGCAGGTCCGCCACGCGGCGTTGGCCGCCCGGTTCCGCCAACAGCCGCGCGACGGCCCCGCCGCCGATCACGCGGTCGAAGAGCGCCGCCGCGCGGCCTTCCCACGCCAGCAGCGACCATTCGACGAGCTGGCGCATCCGAGGATCGCCCTCCTCCAGATCCCGCGCGCCCTGGGCCTCGGCGAGGCTGAGACCGAAGAAGGGCGTGAGGAAGGCCCGCATGCGCGCGGAAGCATCACGAGGATCGGCGAGCGCGGAGAACAAGGCGTGGAGGTCCGCCGCAGCGTCGCCTTCAAAGAGCCCACGCCCCTTGTGCTGAACGAAGGGCACGCCGGCCTCGCGCAACGCCTCGGCGGCGAGATTGGCGTCGCCGCCGTTCCGAACGATCACGAACATGTCGGAATAGGTGATGGCCCGGGCTTCGTCTTGGCCGCGCCCACGAAAACGCGGCCCGGCCTGCTTCAAGGCGAGCAGCGCCTCCGCCAGGACCCGCGCGGAGGCGACGCCCGCCTCGTCCTTCGTGCGGCGGAAGGGCACGGGCAAGGCGACCACGGCGGGCATGGGATCTTCCCACGCGGCGGGTTCAGGACACGGCCTCGCGGGCGCGAGGTCTTCTGGCGTGAAGGCATTCACCGGATCGGACGGCTCGATGAGCATCGGCGCTTCGGTTCCGAGAGCGAGGAGATTGTTGCAGGCCTCGATCATGTCCCGCGTGGATCGCCAATTCTCGATGAGGCTCGCCTCCCTGCCCCGCGCGGCGCGGATCGCGTCCCGCGCCGCGAGGAAGGCTGGAAGGTCGCCGCCCTGGAAACTGAAGATCGCCTGCTTGGCGTCGCCCACCAGCACGAGCCGCTTGCCTTTGAACAACCGCCAGAGGATCGCCCACTGGTCCTCGCTGGTGTCCTGGGCTTCGTCCAGAAGGCAGAGGTCGAAGCGGCTCGACAGCTTGCTTGCGAGTTCCTCGCCTCGCGCGCCTTCCAGCGCCGCGCGGAGCTGGTGGATGAGGTCATCGAAATCCACGAGGCCTTCGGCCATTTTGATGGCCTCCAACTCGCGCGCCACCGCCGCGGCCAGAGGCTGGAGGCGCAAGGCCTCCGTATTGAAGGCGATCAGGTGTTGGATCGCGCGGCGCGTGGGTTCAGGGATGGGCTCGACCCACTTGCCCTTCAGCTCCGGCCAACTCTGCGCGGCGCGATGGAAGGCCATCGCGTCGTCCGCCTCCGGCCGCGTAGCGGCGACCCCTTCCAGAAAGCGATCGAAGGCCGCGCCGGAACTCGCGTTCGTCACGGCTTCCCGCGCCCGCGTCAGTCCGGCGTAAAGCGCGTCTTCGCGGAAGGGCGCGACGCAGGCTTCCAGATCCTGCTCGCTGGGCTCCATCCGCGTGAGCGCGGGAAGCAGCTTATGGATCGCCTTCTCCAGCTTCGCGGGTCCATGAAGCTCCAACGCCTGGTTCCAACGCGGGCCGTCCGACCCCGCGAGGCCCTTGCGGAGCGCTTCGCGGAAGGCGCGCGTGACGAGCTGAGTCGTCGGCGCCAGCTCGGGCTGGAAAGGCCGGCCCACCGCGAAAGCCTCTTCCTTCAGCGCCTGCTGGCAGAAGCTGTGGATGGTCGTGAGGGTGGCGCGCTCCAATTGCCGTCGCGCGCGGACCAGCGCTTTCGCGTCGCCGGTCGCGCGGTGCAGCGCGCCGCGGATGCGCTCCTTCAATTCGAGCGCGCCGAGCTTCGTGTAGGTGACGATGAGAATGCGATCCAACACCTGGCCGCGCGTCACCTCGTCCAGCACGAGCTGTTCGAGGAAGTGGGTCTTGCCAGTGCCCGCGCTGGCGGTGACCGCGCCGTGGCCACGCCCGAGCCGTTCGAGGATCGCGCGACTCATGCGTCCTCCCCACCCGTGAACAGCGGACCCAGGCGCAGGCGCAAGGCCTTCTCCGCTTCATCCGCGTTTGGAGCGGGAAGCGCGCGGAGCAGCGCGGAAGGCAGACGGCTCCAGCCGCCTTGGAAGCGCTTGCGATCCTCGCGTTCAAGCCAGCCTTGAAGATCGGACCGATCCCTCTCCAGCGCGAAGGCGAAGGGCATGCGCTCGGCGGGAAGACCCGCGAGCATCGTCGTGATCCACGCCTTCACCTGATCTTGAGCTTCCTCTTGGGTGGGCGGCGCGAGCGGCAAGGGGCGAGCCTCCCCTTTCTCGTTCAGGAGGATGAGCGTGGAGGGCGCCGCGTCTCCCGCCGCCGCCAGCAGGATCTGGCTCAACCTCAAACGAAGACGCGCACGCAAGGTGGACTTGGACGAAGGCCTCGACTCGCTCGACAGCAACGCGAGGCAGGTGGGGCTGACCGCCTCGGCCCGGCCTTCGATCCGCACGCGGATGAGCCGGTCCTCGATGGGAAGCTCCCATTCCAGCGCGGGGCGGCTCCGGCCGAACTCGTGCGCGACGAAAGGACCGGCTTCCGCGAGCAGCTTCTGCCATGCCGCGAGGCGGACTTCGAGGGTTTGTCGCGCCACCTCACCCAGCGGACCGATGGGCGCGCGGCCTTCCAACTCGGCGTAGCGCCAGACTTCCGCCACCGCTTCGCCGCGCCCCATCCCGGCGAAGCACGCATCCAGCGCGGCGCGTTCGAGGAGCGTCGTGTCCAGACGATGCAGCTCCAGCGGTTCGGCTTCCAGCGCCGCGGTGTCCTCGGTTTCGCCGCGCAGACCGAGCAGAACTTGCGCTGCGCCTTCAATCGGATCCTCCAACCAGGAGCGGAGTTGGGGAATCGTCACCCGGATGGCTTCGGGTGGTTGGAATGGGGGCGGCGCGATCACCGCGCGCGGCGTGAAACCCGCCAGCGCCTGCGCTTCCCGCGCGGCTTCGGGCGCGAGGCTCCGCAACGGACCACCACTGAAATAGGCCGGATCAAATCGGCGCAGCGGGTGGGATTCGATGAGCGCTTCCGCGTCTCCGGTCATCGCGCCGAGGATGTCCAGCAACTCTTCGAGCACCACGGAGCGCGGCACCGCGTCCCCCGTCAGCGGATCGGCGGATGGGTAGGAAAGGCGCAGCGCGTCGCGCGCGCTGAGGATCAGCTCCAGAAAGAGGTAGCGGTCCTGCTCGGCGCGGCTCAGATCGCTCGCGCGGAAGTTGTCGGCCCGTTGCCGCAGATCCATCGGATCTGGCCGGTCCACGGCGGGGAAGAGCCCTTCGCCCAGGCCCATGACGAAGATGGCGCGGAAGGGCACGGCGCGCATGGGCAAGCCGGTGCTCACGCGGATGCCGCTGCCGCCTTCGGGACGATCATCGAGGCGCGCGAGCTGTTCCTTCATCAATTCGCGCGCTTCGGGAAAGGCCAGTTTGGGTTCGGCGAGCCCTTCGGGCGCGAGACGCGCGAGCGCGCTCAAGCGTTCTCGCGCGAGTTGGCGCGCGCGCACCCAGGGCTCGCTGGCGTCCCCCAGATGCGCGTCCATCAGCTCCAGGAAGGCCGTCACCCACGCCATCGGGGTCCGCGCGCCGCGACCGCGCCACGCGCGCAGATCGCGGATGAGGCCCGCGAGCGCGAGCGCCGCATCCCGGTCCGGAAGCGCCAAGGCGGGCAGATCCCGGCCCGGTGGAAGGACGCCTTCCGGCAAGAAGGCGCCGAGCGCGGCGCGCGTGAGGCCCTGCTCCCAATGGAGGCGATCTAATCCTTCCAGATAGGTGCCTGCGAAGTCGGCGTCGTCCAGCCCACGCAGGATGCCTGCGCGCTCGCACACCGCGAGCAAGGCTTCCGGATCCAGATCCGGATGGCGCGCGACGCAGGCGGGATGGGCGAGGAAGCGCAGCACGGCGGCGCGCGTCGTGCCCGAGCCCAGCAGCTCCAGCAGGAGTCCGCAGGCTTCCGCCAACAGCGCCGCGGGCCCGGCGGTGGCGGATTCGAAGGCCAAGGGCAAACGGCCTGTCGCTTCGAAGGCCGCGCGCAGGTGCTCCAGATAGGACTCGGCGTTGCCCGCGGGAATCACCACGGCGATATCCGCGAAGGTCCACTCGCTCCCTTTCAGCAGCCGCCAGATTTCCGTGGCCACCACTTCCGCTTCCCGGCGAGGGCCGGGCGCGGCGAGGATGCGAAGACTGCGGTCCTGGCCGTCAAAGCGCCGAGGCGCGCGCATGGCGAGGATGTCGTCTTGCAACGCGGTCAGCAGCGTCGCCCGGCCCGGCGCTTCGAAACGCGTCTCATCCTGCCCTTCCGCAAGGTCGTAGAGCCGCGCGACGAATTCGCGCCCGGGCCGGCCCCAGAGGCCGAGCGCCGGATGGCCTTCAGGCGGGTCGCCGCCATCGAGGAAGGCTTTGCGCGCGGGATGGTCGGCCCAGAACTCCTCGCAGGGATTGAGCACGAAGAAGGCGAGGTCCAGCCGCTCGCCCAGCCGCCGTGCCAGTTCCAGGTAGGCCGGCGCGAGCGTGTTGAGGCTCACGAAGAGCGCGCCATTCGGCCAGCGCAGGCGCGGCGCTTCCTCCGCCAGATCAGTCGGGCACAGGAAGCCCGCCCTTCCCAGCTCCGCGTCCACGGCCTTGAATAGCCTGCCCTGCCACTCCGCGTGCCCGGCTGGCTTCCCTTGCCGCCAGGCCTTCACCCAATCCGGGCGGTGCAGCGCGTAGTCGAGGAAGCGCGCCCCGAGGCGCTGTGCCAGTTGGAGCGCCTTCCGGCCTCGGCCTTCGCCCGCGAGGTAGGCGGCCACTTCGGGCTCCAGCTCGCCGGAATCGAAGCGGACGAGCAGGCGGCCCATGACGGCCTCCGGGGTCCAGAGCTGGCGGCCTTCGGGCAGCGCGCGGTCCAGCATGGCTTCGAGAAACGCGAAGCGAAGGTTCGCCGCCGCGCCGTTCCTGGCCGCGAGGCCATCCAGCACGAAGCGCTTCACCAGCGGGTTGGGCACGACGAGAGGGATGGGCGTCCAGAATCCGTCCCCCGCCTGCCGCGCCGCCACGCGCTCCGCCAAGGCCTCGAGAAGGGCTTCGGCGCGGTTGGAGAAGACGAGTTCAAGCATGGGGATGTCCAGGTTAACGGACGGCGCAGGACAATGGCTGTCTCCGGGCTCCTGGCTCCGGGCTCCGGGCTACGCGGCCGTTCACGACAGAGCCATCGGCTCGTCAGCCTCCGAGGCTGGTCTGGACCTTTTCGTAGGCTGACGAGCCGCAATGCGCCAACGAGTCCAGCCGTGCAGCCCGGAGCCAGGAGTCCGGAGCCCGACGCCCCTTCTTCCTTGCCGCCCAGCCCGGATGGGTCGAAACTGGAAGGTCAGGAGGCCCATCGTGGCGCAGAAGGGCGTGCAGGTGATCGCGACCGAGCCGGAAGGGCTCGCCGCGGCCATCGGCCTGGAGCCCGGCGACACCATCCTGGAGATCAACGGCGAGAAGGTCCTGGACCAGCTCAACTACCAGTTCCTCATCTCCCAGAAGGACGAGAGCGTCGTCCTCTTCCGCAAGGCGGACGGCGATCTCATCGAAGCCGAAGTGGAGAACGGCGGCGACGGCCTAGGCCTCGACCTCGCGGCGGACGAGGTGAAGACCTGCAAGATGAACTGCGTCTTCTGCTTCGTGCACCAGATGCCGAAGGGCTACCGCAAGAGCCTGTACCTCAAGGACGAGGACATCCGCCTCAGCTTCCTCTACGGCCACTTCAGCACCCTCAGCAGCAGCGACGAAGCGGAGCTGGACCGCATCATCCGCGAGCGGCTCTCGCCCATCCATGTGAGCGTCCATGCCACGGACCCCGAGGCCCGCGTGCGCACCACGGGCAATCCGAAGGAAGGCCACATCCTCCGCAAGATTGATCGGCTGCTGGAGGGCGGCATTGATGTGCACACCCAGGCCGTCATCGCGCCGGGCTACAACGACGGCGCCATCTGGGAGAAGACGCTTGCCGAGCTGTGGGAGCGCCGCGCCTTCCAGGAGACGGGACCATGGGCGGGCAAGGGCGGCGTACTGAGCCTCTCCTGTGTGCCGCTCGGCCTCACCGCCCACCGCGAAGGGCTCACGCCCGTGCAGGACATCGGTCCCGCCTACGCGGCGGAATGGGTCCACCGCTGGACGCCGGAGGCCCGCCATCTCGCCAAGGAGAACGGCGACGAGCCCTGGCTTCTGCTGGCGGACGAATGGTTCACCCGCGCCCGCGTGGAAGTGCCCGGCCGCGCCTTCTACTCGAAGACCTGGGCGCAGCTTGAGAACGGCGTCGGCATGGTCCGCAAGTTCCAGGACCACGCCAAGCGCTTCCTGGCCTCCAAGCGCGTCGAAGGCTACCGCGGCCGCCGCGCCCTGCTGCTCACCGGCTCCAGCTTCGCGCCCATCCTCAACCGCACGCTCATGGAGCTGAACAAGCGAGTCGGTTCGCACCTGCGCGCGGTGGCGGTGAAGAACAACGACTTCGGCGAAAGCGTGACGGTGGCGGGCCTGCTCACGGGCCGCGACCTCCAGTACGCCGCCCACGCGGACCGGACAGGCTCGAACGCGAAGTGGGTGGACGCCGTCGTCGTGCCCAGCGCCTCGCTCCGCACGCACACCGGCCCCACGGACCAGTACACGCTCCACGGCCAGGTGGCCCGCGCCCAGGGCACCTTCCTGGACGACATGACGCTCACGGACCTGAGCGACGAACTCCAGGTGCCCGTCGTCCCCAGCGGCGCGAACCTCGCCCAGCTCCTGGACCATCTGGAGGCCGCCGACAAGCTGCCGCCCATGCGGGGCCGCGATCTGTCCAAGGTCTTCCACACCGATGGCCTCAACCTGCCTCAAGGCGCCTACAACCCCTGAGGCGTTGAGGCGGGAACGAAGAAGGGCGCCTCGCGGCGCCCTTCTTCGTGAATCGTTCCAGGAACCTAGGCG
>CAYYJN010000029.1:0-22751 GCA_964472275.1 uncultured Solibacteraceae bacterium | reverse complement strand
GCTAGAGACTGGAGGCTGGAGGCCAAGCTGTTGCGGCCTTCGGCCGCGACCTTTCTAAGAAGGATCGGCGCCAAAGGCGCCGCACAGATCGCCCTCCAGCCTCCAGCCTCCGGCCTCCGGCCTACCCGATCAGCACCTTGCCGTGCCTTCCGCTTCGCTGAGCGTGGCTGATGGCTTCGCGCCAGCGCTCCAGCGGATAGGCGGCCTCGATAGGCACGACGATCTCCCCGGCCGCCATCGCCGCGAGGAGGTCGCCCATGGCGCGGTCGCGTTCCCGAGGCGTGGCGCGCTTCTTCCAATCCGTGAGCCAGAAGCCGCGCACCGTCGCGGTGCGGAAGATGAGCTGGCCGCCGGGCAATTGCAGCGGCTCCATGGAGAGCGCGCCGTAGACGAGCATCGTGCCGCCGGAGCGCAGCAGCTTCACCATGTCGCCGCCGAGGCTTCCGCCCACCGCGTCCACGGCGGCGTGGGCGCCCTCGCCCAGCAGTTGTTCCGCGCGCTTCGTCCAATCGGGGTCGCTCGTGGCGAAGGCCGCGTCCGCGCCCGCCGCCTTCAGTTCCTGAACGGCGTCCTCGCGGCGCGCGAGGCAGAGGACTTTGAAGCCGCGCAGCTTCGCGAGCTGGATGAGGCAGCTTCCCACGGCGGAACCCGCCGCGCTTTGGATGAGCCAGTGGCCTTCGCCAAGCCCAAGCTGCTCCGCCATCAGCCAGGCGGTGAGCGGATTCACGACCGCCTGCGCTGCCTGCTCGTCCGCGAGCGCGTCCGGCACGGGGAAAAGATTGTCCGCGGGCGTGACGAGCGCTTCCGCCCACGAGCCCTGAGCGCCCATGGGCACGACGCGCTGGCCGAGGGTCCAGCCGCTCACGCCGTCGCCCATCGCCTCGATGACGCCGAGCCCTTCCAGCCCAGCCGTGGCGGGCAGCGGAGGCTTGCGCCCGTACACGCCCTGCACCTGGAGCAGATCCGACGGATTGATGGGCCGCGCGATCATGCGCAGGCGAACCTCGCCCGGGCCGGGCTCGGGAAGCGGAACTTCCTCCAGGCTCAACGCCGCGAGCGGGTCGCCGACCTGATGGAAGCGGAGCGCCTTCATTTCAGATCCGGCGCGTCCCAGGGCTGCTTCACGACGACCTTGCCCTCCTTGCGGAGCTGGAGCGCCGGGCCGGGGACCGCGGCCAAGGCGGCGGAGGCCTTCTTGCCATCCGTCACGGACATCGCGCCGGGAACGGCGGTGAAGGTCGGCGCGCCCGCGGCGCCCAGGACCAAGTGGCCATTGCCATCGGACTGGAGCGACAGCTCAATGCGCGTCTGCCCTTGAGCGTCCGCCACTTGGACACCTTCATTCGTCAGCGTCAATCGCGCCTGCCCATCGGCGCCTTCCACGATCAGGCCCTTCACCGTGAGCGTCTCCGGCTGAGCCGCGGCCTTGGGATGGCGATGCTGCCAGTAGAGGAATCCGCCCGCGCCGATGAGCGCGAGGAAGAGCACCCACACCGCCCGCCGCAGCCGGGCCACCTGACCCTCCAACTGCTCGACCACCAGCCTCGTGTCCCTGCGGATGCCTTCCATGGGTGCTCCGAAAATACAATTGTCCGCAGATTACGCCGATTGCGCAGATTAAAATGCCCGTCGTCACGCATCCGGAAACCACCATGCTCCGTCTCCTCCTCGCCGCCCTGATCCTTGCGCATCACGGTCCATGGATGCTTTTGGGGCTGGAAGTTCCGGTGCCCTGCGGAAGCAATCTGTTCATCGCGCTCTTCAAGGCGGATGAGACGCGATGGACACTCAAGCTGCTCGACCTTCACGAGCCACGCTGGGAGCGGGTGCGAAGCACCCCAAGCTCCTGACCCATGTGAAGGTGCTCCAGGTTCCGTACAGAAGCGCCTTAGCTTGGTCGGGCTTTTAAATCTGCGTCATCGGCGCAATCTGCGGATAACTATTCAGTTCCGCAGCGGCTTGCCCTTGGTAAGGATGCTTTCCATGCGGGCCTGGGTCTTTTCAAAGCCGCAGAGGCGGGCGAAGGCTTGGCGCTCCAGTTCGAGGATGCGCTCCTCGGTGTTCTCCTGGACGAGGCTCACATCGCCGCCGCAGAGGACATAAGCCAGCTCGTGCATGATGACGGCGTCGTGCTCGCTGGCGAGGCCCTGGAGCTGGAAGTCCTTCACGGCGAGATCGAGGGCCGCCACGCCGCCGAGGCCGGGCAGCTTGAGGACGCGCTCCTTGCGGGGCTCGAAGGCCGCGGCCATCTTCAGCACCTCGGCCTTGGCCTCATGCAGCAGGAAGGCGCTGTTCATCACGCGGCGATCCGTGCGGCGCAGGTAACCGTTGGCGACGCACTCGTCGAAGCTCGTGTTCACATTGGCCGTGCCGATGAGCTGGAAGGCGGTCTTCACCTTGGGCATGGGGCCCTTCTCGCCCTTGGCCTCCATGGCTTCTTCGAGACGCAGCAGCATCTGGAGGCAGCCGCCGCCGGCGGGGATGACGCCGACGCCGACTTCCACGAGGCCCATGTAGAGCTCCGCGTGGCCCACGGCCCGTTGACAGGCGAGGGTCAGCTCGCAGCCGCCGCCCAGCGCCATCTGAAAGGGCGCGGCGACGGTGGGGAACGGCGCGTAGGTGAGCATGCGCGCGGCGTACTGCAAGCGCCGCGAGGCTTCCTCGATGAGGTCGAACTTCTTATCGCGCGCCGCGTTCAGCACGAAGGCGAGGTTGGCGCCCGCGCTGAAGAGCTTGCCCTGGTTGCCCAGCACGAGGCCCTTGAAGCGGCCGGGGATGTGCTTCTGAATGCTGTCTTCCAGCATCATGACGATGCCGTCGTCGAGGGCGTTCATCTTGGAGTGGAATTCCAGGCAGGCCACGCCGTCGCCCAGGTCGAAGAGGCTCGCGGAGCCGTTCTTCGCGACGACTTTGCCGCGGCCCTCCTCGCGCTTGAGGATGATGACGCGGCTGTCCTCGTCGATGGGCTCGTACTGGAGCGTCGTGGGGTTCAACTGCGCCTTGGGCACGCCGAATTCCCACTGGTAGAAGCTCGTCACGCCCTTCGCGAGCATGCGCTCCACCAGCGCGGGCGCGGGGCGCTGTTCGTAGCGCATCCGCGCGACGACGCGCTCGACGCCAAGGGTGTCCCACAGCTCGAAGGGCCCGAGCTCGAAGGCGAAACCGTTCTTGATGGCGGCGTCCACATGGCTCGGCAGATCCGTCACTTCGCCCAGGCGGTTCACGGCGTAGGTCATGTTCGGCGCCGTGCAGCGCCAGGCGAGGCGGCCAGCCTCGGAGTCGCTGGTGAGCAACTGCTTCACGCGTTCGGCGGGGTCGTCCACGCCCTTCAGTTCTTTCAGGATGGGCCAGTCCTTCTTCACCTGCGGCACATAGGTCTTCGTGTCCGGGTCCAGGCGCAGGAAAACCTTCTTGCCGTCCGACCCCTTGTCCTTCTTGAAGAAGCCGCCCTTGGTCTTGTTGCCCAGCGCCTTGTTCGCGAGCATCCACTCCACCAGCTCCGGCAGCTTGAAGGTGTCGCGGTCCTCGTCGTTGGGGCAGAGGTTGTAGACATTGCTGGCCGTGGCCGCGGTGATGTCCACGCCCGCCAGGTCCGCCGTGCGGAAGAGCGCGCTCTTGGCCCGGGCGGAAGCGTCGCCCATGACGGAGTCAATGACTTCGAAGGGGATCTTCTCGGCGAGCGCCATGTGCAGCACGGACATGATTCCGTGGATGCCGATGCGGTTGCCGATGAAGGTGGGCGAGTCGAAGGCGGGGACGACTTCTTTGCCGAGCTTGTCCTCCAACCAGCCGCGGAAGGTGGCGGCTTCGGCGTCCGCCACATCCGGCCCCTTCACGAACTCCAGCAGGCGCAGGTAGCGCACGGGGTTGAAGAAGTGCGTGATGGCGAAGTGCCGCTTGAAGCCTTCGCTGCGGCCTTCGGTGAGCAGGCGGAGCGGGATGCCCGAGGTGTTGGAGGTGATCCAGGCGCCGTCCTTGAGGTGGCCTTCGAGCCGCGCGTAGAGGTCCTGCTTGACCTTGAGATCCTCCTTCACGACCTCCACGACCCAGTCGCAATCCTTGAGCCGGTCCAGGTGGTCGCGCAGGTTGCCGGGCCGGATCTTCTTGAGGAAGCGCGGGTGCATCATCAGCGCCGGCTTCGACTTCTTCAGCCCCTCGATGGCGCCCGTCGCGAGCTTGTCGGGGTTCGCCTCGTCAATAACGATGTCGAGAAGCTCCACCTCGCAGCCCGCCGACACCACATGCGCTGCGATCCCGCTGCCCATGACGCCCGATCCCAGCACAGCGATTTTTTTGATGTCCATAAAAACCTCGTGTTGATCCGCAGATTTCGCCGATTACGCAGATTGGGCCGCGGCCCGACTCAAGGCGATGCGGTGGAACTCAAGGGACCGCGCGCCAAAATTCAGGAGAAGGCCGATTTCATGACCCGTGGCCTTCAAGTAGTTGAGGACCTGGGATTCTTCAAGCCCCCCCACCTTGCTCAAGGCTTTGAGTTCCACGATCACCGAATCGAAGCATACGAAATCGGCCCTGAAGATGGAGTCCAGCGGTTGGCCTTTGTAGAGCACCGGTAGAGGAACCTCTTTTCGGAACGGGATGTCCCTCGCGGCGAACTCGCGTACCAGCGCTTCCTGGTAGACCGACTCCAGGAAGCCGCATCCAAGAACCGTGTGGACCTCCATCGCCGCGCCGATGATGGCGTGTGTGCGGGGATCCCGTTCCTCGCGGGTGGGGTTTTTAATCGGCGTCATCGGCGTAATCTGCGGATGATTACAGCTTCTCAATCACCGTGCTGATGCCCTGGCCGCCGCCAATGCACATGGTGGCGAGGCCGTATTTGCCGCCGTCCTGTTCGAGGCGGTCGAGCAGCGTCGCGAAGAGGCGGCAGCCGCTGGCGGCGAGGGGGTGGCCGATGGCGATGGCGCCGCCCCACGCGTTCACCTTGGCGGGGTCGAAGCCGCCTTCGCGGATGACGGCGATGCTCTGGGACGCGAAGGCCTCGTTCAGCTCGATGGCGTCCATCTGATCCAGCGTCATACCCAGGCGCGAGAGCAGCTTCTTCGTCGCGGGCACGGGGCCGATGCCCATGCGGTCCGGCGCGCACCCGGCCACCGCGCCCATGAGGATGCGCGCGCGGGGCTTGAGGCCGAGGGCCTTGGCCTTCTCCTCCTCCATGACGAGGCAGAAGGCGGCGCCGTCGGTGATGGGCGAGCTGTTGCCCGCGGTGACATTGCCGTCGGCCTTGAAGGCGGGCTTCAGCTCACCCAGCTTTTCGAGGGTGGATTCGGCGCGCACGCATTCGTCCATCTGGAGCGTGACGGGCTGATGGTCGAGGCCCTTGGTCTCGAAGCGGACGACCTGATGCTCGTACTTGCCCGCTTTCCAGGCGGCCGCGGCCTTCTGATGGCTCTGGTAGGCGAACTCGTCCTGCTCCTTGCGGCTGATCTTGTAATCGGAGGCGAGGTTCTCGGCCGTGATGCCCATGGCGCAATAGGCCTCGGGGAACACGGCCGTGAGCTCGGGGTCCACGCTCGGGTTGAAGCCCATCATGGGCACCTTGGACATGCTCTCCACGCCGCCCGCGAGGTAGAGATCGCCCACGCCCGCGAGGATGGCGCGCTGGGCGTTCAGCACCGTCTCCTGGCTGGAGCCGCAGAAGCGGTTGATGGTGACCGCGCCCGCGGTGATGGGCAGGCCCGCCTTGAAACTGATGAGGCGCGCCATGTTCATGCCCTGCTCGCCTTCGGGCATGGCGCAGCCGATGAGGACATCCTCCAGGCCGGACCAGTCCTTGAGCAGCGGCTTGAGCGCCTCGATGACGACCGCGCCCAGTTTCTCGGGCCGGGTGGCGGCGTAGGCGCCCTTGACGCCGCGCCCGAAGGGGGTGCGCTTGGCTTCGACGATGACGGCGGATTTCATGGCGGCTCCAAGAACGGCAGAGCCCGAGCCTAGCACCGCCCCGAGGCGGCCGGAGGCCCTACCATTGGTAGGGAATTAATCGTTGTTGATGCCCCCGTGTTCCAACTCCGGCAAGATGAAGCAGTCCCCTCCGAGGCAGCCCTGAGCGACCAGCCCGAAAGCATCGGCCATTACCGCGTGATCCGCCCCCTCGGGACGGGCGGCATGGGCCAGGTCTACTTGGCGGAGGACACCAAGCTGGGTCGCCAGGTGGCCATCAAGTTGCTGCCGCCGGAGGACTCCAAGCAGCCCCAGTCCCGCAAGCGCCTCCTCAAGGAGGCCCAGGCCGCGGCGAAGCTCGACCACCCCAATGTCTGCTCCATCTTCGAGGTGGGCGAAAGCGCCTCTGGCGCCTACATCGCCATGCAGTTCATCGAGGGCCAGACCCTCGGGGACCTGATGCACGATCACCATCCCACCCTGGATGAAGTGGCCCGCTGGGGTTCTGAAGTGGCGGACGCGCTGGATGAGGCGCATCGGCGCGGCCTCGTCCACCGCGACATCAAGCCCCAGAACATCATGATCACCAGCAAGGGCCAGGCGAAGGTCCTCGACTTCGGCCTCGCCAAGGATGTGAACGCCCTGCCCGTCACGCTCCAGAGCGCCACGCTCATGACGAGCCCCGGCATGGTGGTGGGCACCGTGCCCTACATGAGCCCCGAGCAGGTGAAGGGCGAGGATCTGGACGGCCGCTCGGACATCTTCTCCCTCGGCGCCGTGCTCTACGAAGCCGCGACGGGCCGCCGCCCCTTCACCGCCAAGAGCGGCGCGGAGCTGATGAGCGCGATCCTCGTCTCCGAGCCTTCGATGCTGCTGGAGGGCACTTCCGAGCTGCACCCCGAGCTGAGGCGGATCCTCAAGCGCGCGCTCGCCAAGGAGCCCGCCGAACGCTACGCCACGGCGGGCGCGATGCGGGATGACCTCCGCGCGTTGGGCCAGAGCCTCGCCACCGGCGAATTCCCGCGCCACGCGGGTGGGCGCGCCTGGCCTTGGAAGCGTCTGGCCCTCGCGGCGGCGGCCGTGATCGTCGCCGCCGGGGCCGCGTGGGGGATCTTCGCGTGGCGCGCGGGCGCGGGCCAGCAAGGCGTGGATTCCGTGGCGGTGCTGCCCTTCGTGAACTCCGCCAACGATCCTCAGGTGGACTACCTGTCGGATGGTCTCGCCGAAGGCCTCATTGACCAGCTCTCCCGGGTGCCGGGGCTGAAGGTCATCGCCTGGACTTCCGCTTCCCGCTACAAGAATCCCAACCCCGACCTGAAGGCCATCGCCAAGGATCTGGGCGTGAAGGCGGTGCTCGTCGGGCGCATCTATTCCCGGCCGAGCGGGTTGGCGATTTCGGTGGAGCTGGCCGAGGCCGCGGATGGGCGCCACCTTTGGGGCCAGCAGTACACGCGGACCGCCGACGACCTGCCCTCGCTCCAGGACAGCATCTCCCAGGGCGTGACCGGCGCGCTGGATGGCTTCAAGGATGCCGCCGCCAGCCTCGCCCAGGGCCGGGTCAAGACCAATGGCGACGCCTATCAACTCTATTTGAAAGGCCGTTTCTACGCGGACAAGTGGACGCCGGAGGATGTGGCCCGCGGCATCGCCTACTTCGACCAGGCGCTGCAGCAGGATCCCAACTCCGCCCTCGCCCATGTGGGCAAGGCCTACGCCTATTGGGGCCTTTCCAGCCAGTTCATGGCCCCCGCCGAGGCCATGCCCAAGGTGAAGGCCGAAGCCGAAGCCGCCCTAAAGATTGACCCGAACCTTTCCGAGGCCCACACGGCGCTGGCCGTGGCGAAGGCCGTGTATGACCACGACTTCCCCGGTTCCGAACAGGAATTCCAGACCGCCATCCGCCTCAACCCCGGGTCCGCGGTGGCCCACGAGTACTACGCCTACACGCTCATGGGGCGGAACCGCTACGCCGATTGCGTGGCCCAGCTCGACCAGGCCCGCAGACTGGACCCTCTCTCATCCCTCCTGGAATGTTTCGCGGGGTGGAACGAATTCTGGGTGAGAAAGGATCATGGGACGGCTCTGATTCACCTTCAGAAGTCGGTGGACCTGCAGCCGGACTTCTGGTGGCCGCATGTCCTCATGGCCCAGGTTTACGCGACCCAGGGCGATCAAGCCTCCGCCACCAAGGCTTTGGACAAGGCCCAGGCCGCGGGCGGGAGCACCTATGTGCTGGGCATGCGCGGCTACTTGGCCGCCAAACGCGGGGATCGGGCCGAGGCGCAGCGGCTGCTCCAACAGCTCCTCTCCACTCAAGCCAATGGCGCCTACCTCTCCCCGATGCACCCGGCCATGATCTACGCGGGGCTGGGCGACAAGGCCAACGCGATGGCGTGGCTCCAAAAGGCCTACGACGCCCGCGACGAGGTCTGCCTCATCCTCGACATTGATCCGACCTGGGATGACATGCGCGATGATCCAGCTTTCAAGGCCCTGGTCGCCCGCATCAATTCGGGGCGCTGATCCTACCGCAGCCCTTCCATGGATCTGGCCATGCCTTCGCAGGTGTGGAGGATGCTCAGGCCGATGAGCGACAGATGCCAGGGTTCCAGCGGCAGCGCGTCGAAGAGATCCAGCATGTCCTGCCAGTGCTCCTGGTCCACGCGGGCGTGGTAGCGGAGCGTGCTGAACGCGCGTTCGTCCAGTCCGCTCTTTCGAGCCGCTTCCACGAAGAAGGCTTCCTCCGGCGGTTCGCCTTCCAGCACCGCCAGGTAGCCGAGGATCGCGATGGGATGGGTGTGGCGGACCCAGTAGTGCTGCGCGCCCACCATCCCCGCCACATGAGGGGATGGCAGCGCCTCCAGGGCGCTCGCTTCGCTGACGCCGAGGCGGCCAAGGTCTTCCAGCAACCACGCGTCGTGGCCGCGCTCTTCCTGTTCGTGCTTAACCAGGTACGGCGCGAGACCCGCCGCCACGGGATCGGTGGCGGCGAGTTCCATCGCGCGGTCCCGGGCCAGGGTGAGGAGCGGCGTGCTGGCGCGGATGACCTGGTAGGAGACTTTCAGCATTTCGGGATAGAGCGCGCCGATGTCGGGGCGCGCCCACAGATCCCGGGAAACGCGCTTCCATCCCTGCCCGTAAAGGGACAAGCGGTCCTGGATGACCTGGCTGGCGGCGGCCAGCGTCAAATCATCATCACCTTGCCGTGGCCCTGGAGATCGTCGTCGCCGAGCTTGCCTTTGACGCTGACGAGGTGGCTCACTTCATCGGCGCTGAGGGAGTTGATCTTGGTGACCATATCGGCCGAAAGCTGGCTCGCGTCCTTGATGACGCCGCCTTTGACGAGGGTATCCACATTGGACATGGCTTCTCCTGGAAGGTGTGAAGGTTGCCTGAACGGTACGGGGTGAGCCTTCCGCCCGTCAAGCCACTTCGGTGCGCGCGCGTGGCGTCACCTTCACGGGGAGACCGAGGCAGAGATCCCCTTCCTGGATGACCAACTTACGCCCGATCAGCGCGTCCAGAGCGGCGGCCGCGGCCTTCGGCGAAGAGCCGAACCCCGCTTCCAGCCGCGCGCGCGAGGCCACGCCATCGCAGGCCCGGAGCAGGTCCGCCTCCAGCCCTTCCAGGAGGACGAGCGGCTCCGGCGCGATGGCCCGCTGGTCGGAGATGAGCAGGAAGGCGCCTTTGTCCAGCAGGGTCAGGCTTTCCCGGGCATGGCCCTCGCGCCAGCGGTTCACTGCCGCTTCGAGCGCATGGGTGTACTCGGAGGGATCCCGGCCATCCGCGTGGCGGAAGGTGAAGTAATAGGCCATCGCCGCGGCTTCCGCCTCATCCACCCCGAAGACCCACCCGTAGGACGGATAGGGCCGCACTTCGGCGAAACCTCGCGCGGCGGCCTGCTCGAAATTGGGCGAGAAGCGATCCAGGCGGACGGGGCAGCAGGCCATGGGCGGCACAAGATGGTGGAGTAGCGGCAGGCGCGCCGCCATCCGCGAATACTCCCGCGGATCTTCGGTGGGAAAGCCGTGGAGGAGGTTCCACACCGCGGCGAGGCCCAGCTCCTGGCACCACTTGAGGAACTGGAGGTTCTGCAGGCCGCGCACGCCCTTGTCCATGAGCTTCAGCACGCCGTCGGACAGGCTCTCGATGCCCGGCTGCACCGTCGCCACGCCCGCGTCCTTGAGGACGCGCAAGTGTTCTTTGGAGAGGTTCGCCTTCACTTCATAGAAGAGCGGCGTGTCGTTGCGCTCCTCGATGAGCGCGGGGAGGAAGGACCTGAAATAGCCCATGTCGAGGATGTTGTCCGCCACCACCACAGGCACGCCGGGATGGGCCGCCTTGAGCGCGCGGAATTCCGAAAGCGCGCGGCCCGCGCTCTTGCTGCGGTAGCCCAGCCCCTCGCCGTTGAGGCCGCAAAAGGTGCAGTGATGCTTCTCGCCCCACCAGCAGCCACGCGAAGTCTCGAACAGCACCGCGCTGCCGCCTGGGATGTCGAGGTCGAGCCTTTCGAGATCCCGGAAATAAGCCGAGAAGCCTGGCCTGGGAAGATCGTCGAGCGGCCGCTCCGGTTCCGGCGAGATAGGCGCGCCCGCGAGCCAAGGCCGAGCGTGGACGCCCGCGCCGGACGGAATGCGGCCATCCCGAAGGAAGATCTCCATCGCGGCGGGGAAGCTGAAATCGCACTCGCCGCTGAACACCGCGTCCAGGAAAGGATTCTGCTCGAACAGCGCGCGGCCCATCGGACCTTCGCAGTTCGCGCCGCCGAGCACCACGAGCGTGCCCGGGCTCCGCGCCTTGATCCGCCGAGCCGCCGCGAGACTCGCGGCCGTCTGCTCGAAGACGGAAGAGAATCCGACCACCTTCGGCGACGCCGCGAGGATCTCCTCCACGCAGACATCCACGAAGGCGGCGGCGCCCGGGCGCAGGCCGATGGCCGCCTCGTGATGCAGGTGCGAAGACGCCAGCACCCCCGCGAAACGCTTGCGGTGGGCGGGATGCCCGCCTCGCAGCACTTCCGCGAGATAGACCTCCGGATCGCCCGCGCGCTCCAACGCGCTGGAGAAGATCCACTCGCCCACGAGGTCCGCCGGATAGGGGTTCTCCGCGCTCAGGCCCTGGTAGAGCGCGGGGCCGATGGCCTTGGCGTAGTCCAGGTTGAAGTAGCGGATGTCCGCGCCGACGCCCCGCGCCTCCAAACCAGCGGCCAATAAGCTCAAGCCCAGCGAGGGCAGATGCACGGGCCCGAAGGGCATGGAGACGAGGAGAATGTCGGGCATGTTCCTCAATTATTAGCATTCGGCCCGCTCTCACCGGCACAATTGGAGCCATCTGACCCGGGACTCGCCATGACCACGACCGCCGCTCGCCCCCTGGACGCCCTTCTGGCCGAAGTCCGCAAGATCATCGTGGGCCAGCCGGCGGTGCTGGACCGGCTGCTGGTGGCCCTGCTCTGCCGCGGCCATGTGCTGCTGGAGGGGCTGCCAGGCCTGGCGAAGACGCGCACGATCCGCACGCTGGCGGACGCCAGCGACCTCGCCTTCCGCCGCATCCAGTTCACGCCGGACCTGCTGCCCAGCGATGTGGTGGGCACGCTCATCTTCGATCCGAAGGCGCTCTCCTTCACGCCCAAAAAAGGCCCCATCTTCGCGAACCTGGTATTGGCGGACGAGATCAACCGCGCGCCCAGCAAGGTGCAGAGCGCGCTGTTGGAAGCCATGGAGGAGCGGCAGGTGACGCTGGGCGAGGAGAGCTTCAAGCTGCCCGACCCCTTCCTCGTGCTCGCTACGCAGAACCCGCTGGAGCAGGAAGGCACCTTCCCGCTGCCCGAAGCGCAGATGGACCGCTTCCTCTTCAAGCTGCGGGTGGACTACCCCGGCCAGCAGGAGGAGGTCGAGGTGCTGCGGCGGGCGGATGGCGCCGCCGAGCGGCTGATGCCGGTGATGGACGCCGACAGCCTCAAGGCCGCCGCCGCCGGGGCCGCGCGCATCCACATGGACGACGCCGTGCGCGGCTACATCGTCCGCGTCGTCCAGGCCACCCGGCCCGGCGTGGGCAAGGCGTGGAAGGGCCGCGAGCTGCTCCGCTGCGGCGCGAGCCCCCGCGCGAGCCTCTCGCTCCAAGCCGCCGCGAAGGCCCAGGCCTACCTCCAGGGCCGCGACCACGCCCTGCCCCAGGACATCGCCGACCTCGCCCCCGATGTGCTGCGCCACCGCCTGCTCCTCACCTACGAGGCCGAAGCCGATGGCGTGAAGACGGACGAAGTGATCGCCAAGCTGCTGGAGGCCGTGGCGAGGCCGTAGGCGGGCCTCGGACCGCGGACCTCGGGCTCCGGAGGCCCGAGACCCTCTTCGCCATTGACCCGCGCGGCGGCCTATCGGCACACTGGAAGCGGCCGTGGGCCGGAGAGGAGGTTTCGATGCGCAGTAGAACGAACGGCACCGACGAACCTCCTTCGACCCCCGCCGCCTAGGCCCCACGGTCCTGGACCCGGCCTAGCGCGGCTTGCCCGTCAACCGCTCCCTTCCTGATCCGGATGGGGCCATGCTGGACTGTGTTCCAGTCCACGGGACGCCATGATCACCCGACTCCTCGACACCGTATGGGGCCAGGCCAACGCCCTCTTCGCGCCCTTCCGCCGGAAGCGCTGGGTGGATCTCGCCTTGGTCGCCGCGGCCTTCGGCCTCATCTACGGCCTCATCCTGCTGGGCCATGAGTGGACGGCGGTGCAGCGGCCCGAACTCCAGCTCGACCTCTCGCCCCTCGCCCTGCCGAAGTACACCTTCTTCTCCATGATGCGGGGCCTCGCGGCCTATGCGATCTCGCTGGCCTTCACCCTTGTCTACGCCTATTGGGCGGCGAAGGACGCCCGGGCCGAGCGCCTGCTGGTGCCGCTGCTGGACATCCTCCAGAGCATCCCGGTGCTGACCTTCCTCATGCCGCTGCTGCTCGTGATGGTGGCGCTGTTCCCGCACAGCAACATCGGGTTGGAGCTGACGGCGATCATCACCATCTTCACGGCCCAGGCCTGGAACATGACCTTCAGCCTCTACCATTCGCTGAAGAGCGTGCCCGCCGAATTCCACGAGGCGGCGACGGTCTACCGCTTCAACTGGTGGCAGCGGCTCAAGTGGGTGGAGCTGCCCTTCGCCACCACCGGCCTCGCGTGGAATTCCATGATGAGCATGGCGGGCGGCTGGTTCTTCCTGATGATCAACGAGGCGCTGAAGGTGGGCGACAAGGACTTCCGCCTGCCGGGCCTGGGCTCCTACATGAGCGTGGCCGTGGAGCAGGGGAATGTTCGCGCGGAGATCTACGCGATCATCGCCATGATCCTGATGATCGTGACGCTGGATCAGCTCCTGTGGCGGCCCATCGTCGTGTGGGCCCAGCGCTTCAAGGTGGAGGACACGGTCCAGAACGACGCGCCGAAGAGCTGGGTCATGGACCTGCTCCGCCGCTCGCCGCTGCTGCGCCGCTGGGATCACTGGCGCGCCATGAGGCGGATGAAGGCCCACCGCGCGAAGGTCGAGACCGCGCCCAAGGATGGCGCCGTGGTCCGCGCCGCCACCGCCGCGCCCTTCATGGCGCTCGTCATGCTCACGACCCTCGCGGCGCTCATCGGCCTCGGCGGCGTCGGCATCGTGCGCCTCCTCAGCCATCTCGCGCCCGGCTCCTGGTGGATGCTCGCCAAGGCCGCGGGGCTCACCCTTTCGCGCGTGCTGGCGAGCCTGCTCATCGGCGTGGCCTGGGCGTTGCCCGCGGGGCTCGCCATCGGCCTTTCGCCGCGGCTGTCGCGCATCTTCCAGCCCATCGTCCAGGTGGCGGCGAGCTTCCCCGCGCCCATGCTCTTCCCGGCGGTCATCGCCATCCTCGCCTTCCTCAAGGTGGGCCTGGGCTGGGGCGCCATCCTCCTCATGCTGCTGGGCACCCAGTGGTACATCCTCTTCAATGTGATCGCCGGAGCGTCCGCCATCCCGAGCGACTTGAGGGAAGTGGCGCAGTCCTTCGGCTTCAAGCGCTGGCAGCGCTTCAAGACGCTCTACTTCCCGGCCATCTTCCCCTACCTCGTCACCGGCTGCCTCACCGCCGCGGGCGGCGCGTGGAACGCGAGCATCGTGTCCGAATATGTGAGCCTCAAGGGCTACACGCTCTCCACCTTCGGCCTCGGCGCCATCGTGAGCCAGGCGACGGACGCGCACAACTTCGCCTTGCTGGGCGCGGCCACGCTCGTGCTCGCCGGCACCGTCGTCCTTTTCAACCGCCTGGTGTGGAAGCCCCTCTACCGCCTGGCGGAGACCCGCTACTCCCTGTCGAAGTGAGGTCCCCATGAACGCTGGCCATGAAACCATCTGCGAACTGAAGGGCATCCAGAAATCCTTCGACCGCGGCACGGGCAAGCTGCTCCGCGTGCTGGAGGACATCAACCTCGACATCCGCGCCAACGAGGTGGTCTGCCTCATCGGCCCATCGGGCTGCGGCAAGTCCACGATCCTGCGGATCTTCGCGGGGCTCATCCAGCCCACCAAGGGCAAGGTGTTCTACCGGGGCGAGGAGCTGGATGGCCTCAACCCCGGCGTGGCCATCGTCTTCCAGAACTTCGCGCTCTATCCCTGGATGACCGTGGAGCAGAATGTGGAGACCGTGCTTCACGCGAAAGGGCTCGAGGACACCGAGATCCGCGCCAAGGCCGCGCGCGCCATCCGGCTCGTGGGCCTCGAAGGCTTCGAGGAGGCCTACCCGCGCGAGCTGTCCGGCGGCATGAAGCAGCGGGTCGGCATGGCCCGCGCCCTCGCGGTGGACCCGGAGATCCTCTTCATGGACGAGCCCTTCAGCCATGTGGACGCGCTCACGGCGGAAGGCCTCCGCGCGGAAATCCTCGACATCTGGGACGACGCGGAGCGCAACCCGTCCTCCATCCTCATGGTCAGCCACGACATTAAGGAGGTCGCCTACATGGCCGACCGCATCGTCGTGCTGAGCGCCAACCCGGGCCGCGTGCGCACCGTGGTGGAGAATCCCATCCCCCGCCCCCGGGATCTGCGGAGCCCGGAATTCCTGCGGCTGGTGGACCAGCTCCACGACATCATCACCAGCGCCGAATTGCCGGATGTGACGGTGAGCACGGTGGAACCGACCGTGGATTCGGATGTGCTCGAACCGCTCCCGCCCGCCCAGAGCAACGACATCCTCGGTCTGCTCGAATACCTGGAGACCCAAGGCGGCAGCTCGGACATCTTCCATGTGAGCGCGGCGACCCATGTGCCCTTCGAGAAGGTACTCGCCTCCGTGAAGGCGGCGGAGATGCTCGACTTCGTGGACACGCCCAAGCGCCAGGTGGTCTTCACGCCGCTCGGCCAGCGCTTCGTGCGCGCGGGCATGGAGGAGCGCAAGGATCTCTGGCAGCAGCAGCTCATGGAGCTGAAGCTGTTCCGCATCGTGAAGGATCTGCTTGGCCTCCACGACGGCGCGCTCTCCAAGGAGGAGCTCACCCACGAGCTGGCCCAGCGCCTGCCCATGGAGAACCCCGAGATCACCTTCCAAACCCTCGTGGCCTGGGGCCGCATGGGCGAACTCTTCGCCTACCGCGAGGACCGCGGCGTCCTCACGCTGGAGTAAGCCATGCGGACTCACCTTCGACTGGCCGCGCTGGCCCTGCTCCCGGCCTGCCTTGGCGCTCAGGACGCAGCCCCCTGGTCCTTCCACGCCCAGCTCACTTACCAACTCCAGGGCCACGGCGCCTTCGACGCGCCCTACGAAGGTCAGAACAGCCTCCAGGATCGCAAGGAGATCCGAGGGTCCTACACGACGACGCTCTACCTCGGCCACCGGCTCTGGGAGGGCGGCGAGGTTTACGGCAACGCCGAACTTCAAGCCGGCTCGGGGATCAGCGCGGTGCTCGGCCTCGCCGCGCCCCCCAATGGCGAAACCTACCGCGTGGATAGCTCCACGCTCAAGATCGGCCTGGCGCGGCTCTTCCTCCGCCAGACCTGGAACCTGGGTGGAAGCTCCGCATCCGTGGAGGACGGTCCGAACCAGGTCGCCACGCGCCAGGACAGCCGCCGCGTGGTGCTCACCCTCGGCAAGCTTTCCGGCACGGACATCTTCGATGGCGACACCTACGCCCACGACGCCCGCACCCAATTCAACAACTGGAGCCTGTGGGCCAACGCCGCGTGGGACTACCCGGCGGACACCCGCGGCTACACCTGGGGCGCGGCGGTGGAGTGGTACCGCGACGCGTGGGCGCTGCGCTTCGGCGCCTTCATGGAGCCGAAGGAAGCCAACGAGATGGAGCTGGACCATGATGTCCGGCAGGCCCATGGCGCGGTGCTCGAACTGGAGCACGACCACGAGCTGGGCGGCCAGAAGGGCGCCATCCGCCTCCTCGCCTTCGAGAACCACGCGCGCATGGGGGTCTACCGGGACGCGATCGCGCAGAATCCCGCCGCGCCGGATGTGACCGCCACCCGCGCGCCGGGCCGCGAGAAGCACGGCTTCGGCCTCAACGCCGAGCAGGCGCTCACGCCGGATGTGGGCGTGTTCCTCCGCGCCGGATGGAACGATGGCAAGACCGAATCCTGGGCCTTCACGGAAGTGGAGCGGACCCTCTCCGCGGGCGCCTCATCCAGTGGGAGGGCCTGGGGCCGAGAGGGCGATCGCGTCGGCGTGGGCGTCGCGTTCAACGGCATCAATCAGGATCACCGCGACTATTTGGCCGCGGGCGGCTATGGCTTCATGGTCGGGGACGGGCGCCTGAACTACGCGCCCGAACAGGTGGTGGACGCCTACTACGCCATCGCGCTCCGGAGCTTCGGCAGCTTCAGCCTGGAAGCTCAGCGCTTCCGCAACCTCGCGTTCAATCAGGATCGCGGACCGGCCACCGTCTACGGCGTCAGGCTGCATCTCCAGTTCTGAGCGGCGATTTCAATTCCGCGCCTTCAGCGCCGCGTCCAGCTTGGCTTCGATGGCGTCCAACCGCGCCATCACCAGTTCCATCTCCTCGGTCTGGCGAAGCATGGCCTGATGGACCACATCCGCCTGGGCCTGGGCGTGCGAATCGCCGAGGTTCTGGCCGATCATCAGCAGCGGCAGGAAGACGAGCTGGGTGAGCTTCACCACCGCGAGCAGCAGGATGAAGCCCGGAAAGGGATCGAAGCGCAGGGGACGCGGCCCGAAGGCGTTCCAAGCCATCCAGCCCACCGTGAAGATCGCCACCATGAGCCAGAAGCGCGGGCTGCCCGTGAGGTCGCGGATCTTCAGCGCCGCGCGGTCCACAGGGCCGAGCCGCCCTTCCTGCCGGGCGCGCGCGTGCTCGATGGGATGCCGATCGAGAATCGCCTTGAGCTGCGGATCCTGGACGGGCATGGCTACCTCTTCTGGAAATCCAGCGTCAGCGTGACGATGCGACGACCCGAATCATCCGAAAGGGATTCCCAGGAATCCCGGTGCGCCACGAAGAGCCGGTCGCCCTCCCGCCCGTACTTCGTCCGAAGGACGCTGCTGTCCTCGAAGCGACCGAAGATCCGACCCATGCGCCCCTGATAGGAGAGGTGGAGCTCGCTGGCCAGCGGCGCCGAATCCGCGCCGAGCCAGAGGACGAGGCGGCCTTCGCTGGAGGACACCCGCGCGCGGAGGCGGTCGTCGCTCACCCGCACGGGCACCGAGAGTTCGAGCTTGCGCGCGGGCTGGCCCTCGTAGAAAGCGTCCTCCGCGCGCAGAAGCGTGCCTTGAGAGAGCAGGCCCATCACAGAGGCCCGCTGATCCAGGAGGTGCGCGACGCGGCCCGGGTCCAGTTCCTTCATCGCTTCGCGGAGCGGCATGGCGCCCTTCGCCTCCCGGTCCCGCGCGCGTTCTTCCGCGTCGGCCTGATGAAGCAGCCCTTGGTCCCAGGTCAGCACGAGACCGGAAGGATTCGCCTGCACTTCCACGGAGAGGCGCGCGCCGCCAAGGAGTTGCGAAGCCTTCGCGCCGCCATCGTCCTTCCGGTAGATCTCCGCCAACTGACCCGCCAGCGGCGCCTGAGCGGTGAAATGGCTCACGGCGGCGCGGGCAGCCTCCAAATCCCCGGCGCGAAGCGGGGAGAACAGGACGAGTCCGGCGATGAGGAACGCGCGCATGGAGGCCTCGATCTCAGGATCGCACGGCGCGCCCCGGCAGGGGAGGCGCGCTGGCGGCCAGACCCACGCCGAGGAGGATGAACAGCACGCCGACACCTTGCAGGGGCTTCATGGGCTCGCGCAGCAGCCACCAGGCGAGTCCCACCGTGGCGACGGGCTGGAGCAGCAGCACCACCGCGCCCACATGGGCCTGCACATGGCCGAGGCCCCAGGTGATGAAGGCCCAGGCCGCCACCTGGCACACGATGCCGAGGCCGATGAGCGCCGCCCAGCCCTTGGGCGTGAACCCGTGGAAGGCCGCGCCGCCGAGCGCGCCGAAGAGCCCGAACCCGATGACGCAAATGCCCGTCACGACGAACAGCGCGTTCTTCGCGCCAAGGCCACGCCGCGCTTCGGCGAGCGCCACGGTGAAGACACCGTAGGCCAGCGACGCGCCGATGGCGAGCGCCTCACCCAGACCGTTGCCCCACCGCGCGCCCTTGGCGAGCCCCAGCACCGCCGCGCCGCCGAGCGCGAGCGCGAGGCCCGTCCATCCGCGTTTCCGAAGCCGCGCGTGGAAGAAGGCGACGGCGATGAGCGCCACCCAAAGCGGCGCGAGGCAGGCGAGCAGCGTCGCATTGGCGGCGCTGGTGAAGCGCAGGGACTCGTGCCAAAGCCAAAGATCGCCCACGAAGCACCACCCGGCGAGGAAAGCCCACCACCGATGCCGCGCTTCCCCCCAGCTCTCGCGCGACAGCAGCGCCATCAGCACGATGAAGGGCAGCGCGAAGAGCATGCGGTAGAAGCCGATAGCGAGCGGCCCCGTGCCGCCATGCTCGGCGAATTTGGTGAAGATGGCCGCGAAGCCCAACAACAAGGAGCCCGCGACGACGCCGCTCATGCCACTCATGCCGCCGCCGCTTTGACCGCTCATCCCATCAGCATCGCAGGTTTGGGCTTTCGGCCTTTGGCTTTCGGCTCTTGCTGGTCCAGGCACACCTTGGCTGGACAGGCTCCCTGCATGCCACGACACGCGAAAGCCCAGAGCCAAAAGCCAAAGGCCCTATCCCACCCAGCGGGCCACCTGCTCCCAGATGTCGTCGTCCTTGGAGGGGCCGTTCAGGATGATGGCGAAGACCCGGACCCGGCCATCGGGCGCCTGGAGGTAGCCCGCCAAACTACGCGCGCCATCCAGGTAGCCGCTCTTCACGCGCAGGCGGTCGGCGACGAGATCGCCATCCTTGTGCTTGCGGAGCTTGAAGGGCTCGCCGCCGATGACCTTGAGGGACGAGACATATTCCGGCCCCGCCTGGAAATCGAACCAGGCCGTGCGCAGCACGGCGGCGAGGACGCGGGGCGAGATGCGGTTCTGCTTGCTGAGGCCACAGGCGTCCGTGAGCTGGAGCTGGTCCGGCCCGAAGCCGAAATTCGTCTTGTAGAAGGCGAGGATCTGCTGCACGCCCCGGGCGGAGTTGCCGCCGCCGTAGCGCTTCACGAGCGTCTCGATCATGAAGTTGTTGGAGAACTTGTTGATGTCGCCGACGAGCATCCGGAGCGGGGGCGAGTCGTGGGTGAGCAGGAGCGTCGGCGCGGCGGGCGTGTCCTTCGGCGAGGGCTTGCCGCCTTCGATGACGATGCCATCGCCGCTGAGGATGCGCGTGATCGTGTCCTGGGCGAAGGCCGTCGGGTCCGTCTGGTAGGGCGCGCCCTCCTTGGCACGGTTGAAGTCCACGGAGAGCGCGGCGAGGGTGGGCCAGGTGTCCTTGCTGGTGTCATCCCATCCATTGCCGTAGAGCTGGCCATCGAAGGCGCTCTGGTCCGCCACCACGCGGCCTTGGACCTTCACCACGCCGAGGGCCTTGAGCTGCTCGGCGATTCCCCAGACCTGCTCATCCACCAGGAAGGGATCGCCCGCGCCCTTGAAGACGAGGTCGCCCTTCACGACGCCATCCTGGAGCTCGCCCCAGACCTCGGTGGGGACGGTGTAATTCGGTTTCCAGACCTTCATGAGGGCGTAGGTCGTGAGCGCCTTGGTCGTGCTCGCGGGCGTCAGCGGCTGGGTTTCCTTCCAGCCCTCGATGAGCTTGCCGCTTTGGATGTCGTATTCCGCCGCGCTCACCTGGATGCCGCGGGCCTCCAGGCCCTTCGCCCAGCTTTCGAGTGATTCCGAGGGCGCGGCCGGGGCCGACGCGGATTGCGCGCGCGCGGCGTAGATCACGAAGGCGGAGCCGCCCGCGAGCAGGAGCAGAGCCAGAAGCGTCTTCTTCATTTCATCCTCAAGATCGTGATCGTCCTCATGGCCCGCTCTTGGGTCCGCCGCCGGAGGGCGCGCCGCCCTTGCCCGGATCCGGAGTCCCTTCGCCCGCGCCGGTCCCTCGACCCCCTCCTTGGGGCAGGCCGAGGATGTTGGCATCCGCCGAGAAGACCCAATCGTGGATGAGCGTCTTGTTCTGGTAGACCTTGATGCTGTCCTTCATGCTCTTGCTGCGCACGCCGACGATGGGCAAGCCGCTGGTGTCCCCCGTGGCGCCGGGCTGGACCTGGTAGAGGAAATCCCACGCGCCGTCCTTCGTCATCGGGTCTTTGTAGACCTGCCGCAGGATGTGGGGCTTCACTTTCATCAGGTCGTTGAGATCCGTCGGATAGGCGCCGGTCCTGGCTTTGTAGAGGCGCAGCGCGTTGGCGATGGCCTCGCCCCGGAAGATCAGCTCCGCCTCGTTCTCCCGCTGGACGACGGTGCGCGCCATAGGCACGGCCTTCGTCGTGAGGATGACCATCACGACGATCATCGCGAGGAGCAACGCCATCGTGAAGCCGCGCTCGTGGCCTCTCCTCGGGGTGCTTGGACGGACCTTTTCCACGCTTCCAGCCTATCGAAACCTTGGATGGCCCGGAGCCTGGAAAGGTTACGGATTCTGCAATGAACGGACGGCCAGCTCGCGATCCGCCCACCGCGTCAGGCCCGCGAGCTGGCTTCCGTAGCCGCATTCCGCCAAGGGCGCGCCAAGGTCCTTGAGCGATTCCACCACCCGCAGCCAATCCACGGGCAAGGCCGGGCTCGCGAGGGCCTCGTCCCAAATCCCCGCGCCGGTCCTCAGCAGGCGCCCATCGAAGTGGGAGATAAGCGGGAAGTCCGGGGTGCATGGCTTCACGCCCGCGAGCCTCCGCGCCACGCCGGGCAAGAGCGCGACCATGTGCGGGCCGTGAAGCGGATGCTGAACCGGGAGCAGACCGGCCTTCAGCGCATTGGGACGAAGTTCTTCCACGAAGGCTTCCAGCGCGGCCTTTTGCCCGGACACGGTGAATTGGGCGCGGCCGTTGCGATTGGAAAGCGTCAGATCGGGATGCCGCGCGAGGGCGGCGTGGACCTCCGGCTCCCCCAGCCCGATGACGAAGGCCATGCCCATGCTCCCCGCGGCGAAGGCGGCCTCGCTGGCCTCCTCCACCGCCGTGATGAGATCCAGCGCGGCTTCCAACGGCACCACGCCCGCCGCGACCACCGCGGAGAAGAAGCCCATGCTGTGCCCCGTCGCCGCCGCGGGCACCGGCATCCCCGCCGCGCGATGGGCGCGGTAGAGCCCCACGCTGTGCGCCAGCACCGCGCAGGGCGCGTGGCGCTGGAAGCGAAGATCCTCGATCGGCCCTTCGGCCATCAGCTTCCGCAGCGCGTAGCCCGTATGGCGCTCCGCCACTTCGAGCGTGGCGTTCCAGGCTTCGTCCGCAACCCACGGCGCCGACATGCCCACGGCCTCCGTGCCCTGGCCTGGGAAGAGGAGTGTGACGCGTGCCATCAGGGATTGGCTTCGAGCAGCGATTGCACGGCAGCCATCAGGGGTCCGAGATCATCCCTCACGATGGACCACACGAGTTCGAGATCCACGCCGAAATAGGCGTGGGCGATCACATCCCGGAATCCCGCGATGTCGCGCCACGGAATTCCCGGCGCATGCTCCTTCCAAGAAGAAGGTAAGCGCTTCACAGCCTCGCCGATGACTTCCAGATTCCGCAGAACCGCATCCTGCACCAGTTCATCGCCGACGAAGGCAGTCTCGTCCATTCCTTCGCAGAAGCGGAGGATCTTCTCGCCAGCCTCGAAAATGTCTTCGAGATAGAGCTTTGGATCACGAGACACGGAGCAGGTCCGGTTCGATGGCCGCGCGCAGCCTGGGTTTCAGCGCGGCGGGCGTGACGAGGTCCACGGGCATGCCCAGGCGGGCTTCCAGGTCCGCTTTGAGGCCCATGAAGGCGCGCAGATTCACCGGCCCGGCGTAGCTGGCAAGCACATCCACATCGCTGCCCGCTCGCGCCTCGTCCCGCGCGATGGAGCCGAAGATCGCGAGCTCCGCGACGCCATGCTTCGCCCTCAGGTCCGGGAGGGCCTGACTCAAGAGGGCAAGGATCTGCTCGCGGGACATGGTCGGTTCCTGAATCCCATTCTAACGGAGCGGCCTGTCATTCGTGATAGTGCGCCAGCACGAGGTAGCAGGGGCCGCCCGCGATGACTTCCAGGCCCAGCTCTTCGGCGGTGCGGATGGCCTCGTCGCTTTCGGCGCCAGGCTGCATCCAGACGAACTTCACGCCCGCGGCCGCGGCCTCCTTCACCACCTGCTCGGTGATCTTCGGCGGCGTGATGATAGAGACGGCGCGGACGGGCACGGGCACGGCGGCGAGGGAGGGATAGGCCTTGATGCCTTCGATCTCATCGGCGCGGGGATTGATCGGATAGACCTCCTGCCCGTGCTGCTGGTAGGC
>CAYYJN010000028.1:0-23855 GCA_964472275.1 uncultured Solibacteraceae bacterium | reverse complement strand
TGGAAGCCGCCTCGCTTGCGCCTTCTCTGGTGTCCGTGCATACTGCCCCGGTCGGACAGGCCGGAGCCGGTTCCCGCGCACCCCCGCCCGACGCCGCGAGATCCCCCTGGAGGGAGCCCGTCGGCGGGACAGCCCGCCCCTGGGAACTCCAGGCCCCCCATCCCCAACCACAATCTGCATGCCGCCGAACCCGGGAGCCCGGGCTCCGGCAAGGTCCATGCAAGGAGCCCCCTTGAGCCGCAAGACCATGCTCATCAACGCGACCGATCCCGAAGAGATCCGCGTCGCCACTCTGCAAGACGGCATCCTTTACGACTACGATGTGGAGTTCATCCACAACGAGAAGATCAAAGGCAACATCTACAAAGCCAAGATCGTCCGCGTGGACACGGCGCTCCAGGCGGCCTTCGTCCACTTCGGCGGGACGAAGAACGGCTTCCTGCCCTTGGGCGAGCTGCCCCGTGACCTCGTGAGTCCCGATGGCCGCCGCGGGCGCATCCAGGATCTGCTGCACAAGGACCAGGAGATCATGGTCCAGGCCGTGCGCGAGGAGCTGGGCTCCAAGGGCGCGATGATGACCGCGCAGATCAGCCTCGCCGGCCGCTTCCTCGTCATCACGCCCGGCAACCCCGTCAACGGCATCAGCCGCAAGATCGAGGGGCAGGACGAGCGCAAGCACTTCAAGAAGCTCATTGACGAACTGGAGATCCCCAAGGATCTCGGCGTCATCGTGCGCACCGCCTCCATGGGCGTGACCAAGGAGGACTTCCAGCGCGACCTGGAGTTCCTGCTGGATTCGTGGAAGGAAGTGAACACCCGCTTCAAGCACCGCTCCGGCCCGGGCCTCGTGTGGCAGGAGGACGATGTGGTCACGCGCACCCTGCGGGACAGCTGGTCGCCGGACATCGAGGAAGTCCACATTGACGACCTGGACACCTTCCACGACGCGCAGTCCTTCTTCCGCCGCACCATGCCCAAGCATGTGGACGCCATCCGCCACTACACGGGCAAGAAGCCGCTCTTCTCGAAGTTCCAGACCGAGGAGCAGATTGACCGCGTCTACGGCCGCAAAGTGCCGCTTCCCAGCGGCGGCGCGCTGGTGCTGGACCAGACGGAAGCCCTCGTCGCCATTGATGTGAACTCCGGCAAGACCTCCGGCGACAACCAGGAGGACACGGCCTACAAGACGAACCTGGAGGCCGCCGAAGAGGTCGCCCGCCAGTTGCGCCTGCGCGATCTCGCGGGCCTCGTCGTCATTGACTTCATTGACATGCGGAAAGAGAGCCACAACAAGGCCGTGCAGGACCGCCTCGTCGAAGGCCTCAAGGCCGACAAGGCGCGCATGGAGGTGGGCAAGATCAACCGCTTCGGCGTGCTGGTGATGACGCGCCAGCGCATCCGCCCGAGCCTGGAGCATGTGACGCACGAAGCCTGCCCCATGTGCCAGGGCAGCGGCAAGGTGAAGAGCCTCGAAGCGCTCGTCATCTCCGTGGTGCGCCGCATCAAGGCCATCACCGCCCGGGGGGATGTGAAGCGCGTGGCCGTGCGCCTGGCGCCGGCCATCGCCACGGAAGTCCTCAACGCCAAGCGCCGCGACCTGGCCGAGCTGGAGGAGCGCGGCGAGGTCGAGGTGAAGATCATCCCCGACTACGCGGTTTCCTACGGCGACATGCAGGCGGAGATCGAACGCCGCGAAGAGGAGCGCGAGCCCAAGGCCGAGACTCACGCCAAGCCCCACCACGAGCCCCGCCGCAAGCGCGAGGACGAGACGGTGGTGCTGGGCGGCGACAGTCCCATCTCCTTCGACAAGGCCCTCGCGGAGCCCAAGGGCGAGGCCAAGTCGGACGCCGGAAAGGGCGGCTTCGGCTATGACCAGCGCGATCTCCAGCGCGCGGCCCTCGAAGAGCGCGAGCGCCTGCGCTCCCTCTTCGAAAGCGCCAAGCCCGAAGACGAAGAGGAGGAAGGCGGGGAATCCGAAGGCGAAGAGGACGGCAAGGCCGAAGGCGGTCGCAAGCGCCGCCGCCGCCGTCGTCGCCGCGGCCGTGGCGGGGATCGTCCGGAAGGCGCGGCCGAAGGTTCCGCTCCCGCGGCGGAAGCCAAGGCCGAGTCGGCGCCCGAGCCTCCCAAGCTGAGCGGCGAAGTGCTGGCCTCCCTCATCACGCCTGCCGCGCGACCCAAGAAATTGGCCGCCGCGAAGGCCGAACCCATCACCGAGGAAGCCTCCAAGCCTGCGCCCAAGAAGCGCGCGGTCAAAAAGACCGAATCCGCCGAGGTCGCTGAGGAAGCCCCCAAGCCCAAGAAGACCACTCGCGCCAAGAAGGCGGCCGAGCCCTCGGACGAAGCTCCCGCCCCGAAGGCGAAGGCGGCTCGCGCCACCAAGGCCAAGAAGACAGAAGCCTGATGGAACTGCTTCGCCTCTCCGTCCTGGCCGCCCTGGGCTCGCTCCTGGGTGGCTGGGCGGTGGTGCGGTTCCTGCGCGACCGCGCTTCGATCATGCGGCTCATCTCGGGCGTCGCGGCGGGCTACCTGCTGGCGGTGGCGCTCATGGGCATCCTGCCCGAGTGCCTCGCGCCAGAGAACGGCGGCCACGCCAACGCCATCTGGATCGTCTTCGGCTTCCTGCTCGTGCACCTCATGGAGCACGGCATCACGCCCCATTTCCACTACGGTGAGGAAACCCACGCCGGGAGCCGCATGGGCGGCGTCATGGCGCTGGTGGGCCTGTCCCTCCACAGCCTGATGGATGGCGTGGCGCTCGCCGCGGCGCTCGCCGCCCATGGCGATCTGGGCGCGCTCATGTTCGCGGCCATCCTCGTCCACCGCATTCCCGAAGGCGGCACCATCGCCAGCATCTTCCTGGCGCGCGGCTTCGGCGCGGCGGGCGCCATCGGCGCGGCCGGCGTGCTGGCGCTCGCGACGCTCCTCGGCGCGTGGGGGCAGGAGCTGCTCCGCATCCCGGTCGGCCCCACGCTCGCCGCGGCCGCGGGCCTCGCCATCTATGTGGCCAGCTCCGATCTGCTGCCGGAAGTGCAGAAGGAGCCCGGCTGGAAAAGCACGCTCGCCATCGCATCGGGTCTGGGGCTCTTCCTGCTCTCGACCCATTTCCTTCCACACCCGTGAGATCGGGATGGCGGTGATCCGATTGCGCCGCGCGGGATTCCTTGGAGCGCTCGCCCTGAGGCTCTCGGCCCAAGGCCTGCCCCTCATTCCCCAAGCGCGGCCGCTCGATGTTCCGCCGCCGGAATTCCTTTTGCCTTACCGGCCCTTTGAATTCGGGCCTTCCGCGACGGGGTCGGGACTGCCCTTCGCGTGGCGCGGCCAGAAAGTCGTTCAGCAGGGCGACCAATGGACGCTGGAAGGCGGCGCGATTCAAGGCGAAGGGTTGCTGCTGCTCGCGGACCGCATCCAATACGACCTCCGCACGGGCGAGATCACCGCCGAAGGTCACATCCGCCTGGAAGCTCCGGATCTGCGCCTGCGCTGCGAAAAGCTCGAACTCAACTGGCGTTCCAAGTCCGGCCAAGCCTGGATGCTGGAGATGGACCTTCCTCCGACCTGGACTTTGAAATCGGCCCGCGTCTCCTTCGAGACCTTGCGGATCTGGACCTTCGACGCGGTGGAAGTCACCTCCTGCCCCGAGGAGAAACCCGGCTGGCGCGCCAAGCTCTCCAAGCTGCGCGTGGACCTGGACGGCTACGCCCAGCTCTGGAACCTGCGGGTGCTGCTGGGCCATCTGCCCACGCACATCTACCTTCCCTACGGCATCTACCCCGCCAAGCTGGATCGCGCCTCGGGCCTTCTGCCGCCTCAACTCGGGACTTCCTCCACCCTCGGCACCAGCGTGGGTCTGGGCTATTACCAGACGCTCGGCCAAAGCGCCGACGCGACCCTCAATCCGCAGTGGTTTTCCAAGGAAGGCGTGCTGTGGGGCGGCGAAGCGCGGTGGAAGCCGACGCTCACGCACGATGGTTCCTTCTCGGGCCAGTGGATCCACGAACGGAGCCTGGATGAGAACCGCTACCGCTACAGCTTGAAGGAGGTCTGGCAAGGCGAGAACGGCTGGCAGTTGGCGATGGACGCCAACGACGCCTCCGACAATCTGGTGGACGCCGATTTCGGCAGCGGCCTCGGGCATCTCGGCCAGACGAATTTCAACAGCAACCTCTACTTCGGCAAAGCCTACACCTGGGGCAGCCTCGCCTTCACCGCCAGCCGCGAGCGCACCTTCTTTCTGGGGCAGAACCAAGGCGATCCTTTCTACAGCCCGGTCTTCCCGAGTTCGCTGGAACGCCAGGTGCTGCCTCAGCTCGACGCGCGCATGTTCCCGGTGGCGCTTGGCTCCTCCTTCTACCTGGATGGCGGCTTCCAGCTCGCACGCTTCGGCTACCGGCTCTCCGGAAGCTTGAACACGCCGGGCGCCACCTACACCTGGAATCGCGGCGACGCGGACCTGCGCCTCTACGGACGCCTCGGGCAGCTCGGACCCTTCCGGGTGGATGGCGAAGCGATGGCGCGGGACACGCGCTACGGCGCGACACTCGATTCGCCCATCTTCGGAGTGGATCAGGTGCCCAGCGGCCAGAACCTCGATCCTTCCGTCAATCCCGCCTACGATCCCTTCCGGGTGGATGCCGACGCCACGAACCGGCTCCTCGGCTCGGCCCACATCCGCTTCTCCGGGCCTCAACTCGGCCGCACCTTCGAAGGGCTCTCCGCCTTCGGCTATCGCGGCGACATCAAGCATGTGGTGGAGCCGTTCTTCGGGTTCACGCGCACCAGCGATTTCGCGGACGCCGCCTACCTGCCGCGCTTCGACGCCACGGACAGCCGCCCCGGCGTCAATGACAGCGCCTCCAACGAGGAAAGCTTCGAGTTCGGCTTGAAGCAGTACTTCTTCGGGCGGGGCGGGGTGGGGGATAGCTTCGCCAGCCTCGCGCGGTGGACGCTGTCCACCCGCTACCACTTCAACCCCATCATCCTGCCCGATGGCCGCGTGAAGAAGGGCTGGGCCAGCCTGGACAGCGATGTGAGCGTGGAGCCGTCGGATGTCATCCGGGTGAACTTCCGCACCTCTTCCGACATCGGCGCGGGCGGCACGGATCAAAGCCTCTCCACGGACTTCAAGGGCAAGGACGGCAGCCGCCTCACCCTCGCCTACTTCAGTACGGGCCTCAACCAGTTCCTCGTGAAACAGAAGGGCATCCAGCTCGGCGGCCTCAAGCGCTTCCTAGACGACCGCCTGCGCTTCGAGGTGAGCGCCAACTACGACTTCGGCTCCAGCACCCGCCCCAAAGGCTTCACCAACAGCGAAGTCGCCCTGACCTGGGTCCAGCCCTGCGTCGCCTACATCCTCCGCTACACCCATGTCGCCCTCGAAGCCACCGGCACCACCCTCAGCAAAGAAGACCGCGTGGACCTGACCATCTCCCTGCGCAGCATCGGAGACCTGTTCAGCGTGCGGCGGTAGCGCTCAAACAGGAGTTTCAGAATGACAACACACTCAATCGGCAAAGTGCTTTCGGGGCCGGTTTTGATCTTTGCCTTAGTCGGCTGCCAACCTCCCTGGGCTGCCCCCGGGGCGCACATCAACACGAAGGCATGGTCCCCACAGGAAGCATTCGATTGCATCAAGAAAACCCATGACAAGGACTTTCCCACAGACCCAATCAAGGTGGTCCATCAGGCTCTTATTTTGAAACAGCAGAAGAATGGCCTCGGTTCGATGGAAGCATGGACTATCGAAACCAAGAGCGGGGCTTGGATCGAATACACCTTAAGGGTCGCGCATTTTGAAAGAGGGCTCACTGAAGACATCACCTACTACGCGGTTCTCGGGGAACGGCGGCTTCGCTGAGTCTTCACTGATTTAAATACCGCCGCGCGATCCTCCGGTGCAGGGCGCAGGTGAGCTCGTAGGGGATCGTTCCCAAGAGCTGCGCCAGGCGCTCGACGCTGTTGGGGGCTTCGGGGTCGGCGCTGAAGAGGGTCATGGGGTCGCCGGGGGCGGCGTCGGCGTCCAAGGGCAGCGCGACGGTGAGGTAGTCCATGCTCACGCGGCCGACGACGGGGTAAGCGTGGCCGCGATGGCGGGCGACGGCGCGGTTACCGAGGTCGCGGCGGTAGCCGTCGGCGTAGCCGCAGGCGAGGGTGGCGATCTTCATGGGCTGGGGCGCGACGAAAGTGCGGCCGTAGCCCACCGTCGTGCCCGCGGGCACGGCCTTCACGCGCGCGACTTCCGCCACGAGTTCGAGCGCGGGCTCCAGACCCAGGGCGCGGCCTTCCGGCACATTGGCGAGGCCGTAGAGGACGAGGCCCGGCCGCACATGGGTGTCCTTGCCGAAAAGGCGCCGCAGGATGCCATCGCTGTTCGCGTGATGGCGCTGGGGCGGGCGAATCCCTGAGTCCGACAAGGCTTCGAGGCAAGCATCGAAGGTGGCCCGCTGGCGCAGCGCGAAGCGCGTGTCCGGATCATCGGAGGTTGCGAAGTGACCCATGACGCCTTCCGTCCAAGGCGCGATCGCTTTGAGGTTGAGCAGAATCCCGCTCAATTCCGAAGGCAGGAGTCCGAAGCGGCCCATGCCCGTGTCCAGCTTGAGGTGCAGCTTCACCGGATGTGAAGGCAGGAGTCGCGCGTAGTCCTCCAGATGCTCCGGTCCGACGACGGCGACTTCGAGCGCGTGCGACGAGGCCAGGGGCAGCGCCTCGGGCCGCAGGCCGCCGAGGATCATCACGGGAAGACGGATGCCGCCGTCCCGCAACTCCAGGCCTTCTTCGAGACTGGAGACCGCCAAGCCGAAGGCGCCGCCTTCCTCCAGCGCGCGGCCCACGGGCACGGCGCCGTGGCCGTAGGCGTTGGCCTTCACCACGGCCCAGACGCCGCGGTCATCGGCCGCACCTCGGATGCGCCTCAGGTTGCGGCGCACCTTGGAGAGATCAATCTCCGCCCGCAACGCGCGGCCTTCGGGCAGCTGTGGAAGCGGCGCGAGGGAGAGATCGGATGGCATGGGTCTATTTCACCACGAGAAGTCCATATGTCTCGCGTATCGGCGCAGCCGATACCGAGAAGGCACGGAGAAAAGCCTCAACGCAAAGGCGCCAAGACGCAAAGAGCGCGAAGCAGGTGAGGCATATCGTCGGCTAGGGCTGGGGATGGAGCGGAGGGGGCGTCTCCACACGCTTACGCGTGCTGCGCCCCTTCGCTCCATCCCACTTTCGCGCATGCGCGAAAGCCGCCTATGGCGGGCCCTGGCCTGGTGGGTCGGCGCCCCTCTGCGCCCGCCGTGTCCCGCTTTTCTTGGCGACTTTGCGACTTTGCGTTGACGCTTTTCAGTCCGCCAGTCCCTGCTCCGCGAGCCATCTCTCGGCGTCGATCGCCGCCATGCAGCCGCTGCCGGCGGAGGTGATGGCCTGGCGGTAGACATGGTCCTGCACATCGCCCGCGGCGAAGACGCCGGGGATGGGCGTGCGGCTGGAACCGCCTTCGACCTTCAGGTAGCCGGTCTCGTCCATGGGCAGTTGGCCCTTGAAGAGCTGGGTGTTGGGCTCGTGGCCGATGGCGACGAAGAGGCCCTGGATGGGCATGTCGTGGGCCGCGCCGTTCGTCGTGTCCTTGAGCTTGAGGGTCTTGATCTTCTCGACTTTCTCGCCGAGCGGCGTCGTCACTTCTTCGGTGACGATGTCCTCGACCACGCGATTCCAGTGGAAGACGATCTTCTCGTTCTTCATCGCGCGCTCTTGCATGGCCTTGGAGGCGCGCAGGTGGTCGCGGCGATGGATGAGGTTCACCTTGGTGGCGAACTTGGTGAGGTAGGTCGCCTCTTCGAGCGCGGTGTCGCCGCCGCCCACCACGGCGATCTCCTTGCCGCGGAAGAAGAAGCCGTCGCAGGTGGCGCAGGCGCTGACGCCGCCGCCGCCCATGGAGAGCTGCTTGTCCTTCTCGATGCCCAGCCACTTGGCGGAGGCGCCGGTGGCGATGATGAGCGCATCCGCCGTGTAGTCCCCCTTGTCGGTCTTGAGGCGGAAGGGGCGCTGCTTCAGGTCCGCCTCCAGCACCGTCTCGGGGCGGATCTCGGCGCCGAAGCGCAGCACCTGCTCGCGCATCTCCTCCATGAGCGCGGGGCCCATGATGCCTGCGCGGAAGCCGGGAAAGTTCTCGACCTCGGTCGTCGTTGTGAGCTGGCCGCCAGGCTGCGCGCCTTCAAAGACGAGCGGCGCGAGGTTCGCGCGGGAGGCGTAGAGCGCCGCCGTGTACCCGGCCGGGCCGGTGCCAACAATGATCACTTTCCGGTGCGTCGCGTTCATGGTGTCCTCAAAGACCTGTCCAATCCTTCGATGCTATCAGGCCAGCCCGCGTTCCCTCAGCAGCGCTTCGGCCGGGGCCACATCCGCGGGCGTGTCCACGCCGAGCGACAGGTAGGGTGTCTCCGCCACGCCGATGGCCATGCCTGCCGCGAGGGCGCGCAGTTGTTCGAGCATTTCCAGTTTCTCCAGCGCGTGGGGGGATAGGCGCGTGAAGGTGCGCAACGCGTCGGGGCGGTACGCGTAGAGGCCCAGGTGACGCTTGAACGCTTTGAGTTGATCGGCTTCAGCCCATGGACGGAAATCCGGCTCGAAAACCGTCGAGCTGCGGATGTAGGGCAGGGCGCTGCGGCTGAAATAGAGCGCGCGGCCCGCGTCATCGGTGACGACCTTCACGGCGTTGGGGTTGAAGATTTCGTCCCAGCGGGCGAAGGGGCAGGCGGCCGTGCCCATGGGCAGCTCCGGACGCGCGGCCATGAGCGCGACGACGGAGGCCACGGTGTCTGGGTGCATGGCGGGTTCGTCGCCTTGGATGTTGAGCACGCAGTCGTAGCGTTCACCCCTTTCCTCCAGCGCCGCGAGGGCCGCGGCCGTGCGATCCGTGCCGGAGGGAAGGGCGGCGTCCGTCATCACGGCTTCGCCGCCGAAGCCGCGCACGGCCTCGGCGATGCGGCCGTCGTCCGTCGCCACAACCACCTTGTCCACGCCTTTCGCGCGCTTCGCGGCTTCGAACACGCGCTGGATCATCGGCTTGCCCGCGATGAGCGCGAGGGGCTTGCCGGGAAAGCGCGTGGCGGCGTAGCGGGAGGGGAGGACGGCGAGAGTCTTCATGGGACCAGATTGGCAGAATTCACCGCGGAGGCGCCGAGTGCGCTGAGGGTGCCAACCGCGCTTGTCTCCGCGTCCTCCGCGTCTCTGCGGTGAACCCATTTCCTGGCACAATCGGAGTTTCGCCTGGGTCACGGCCCATGGCGCGAAGGAGGTTCCCTTGACCCGTCGTTTGGCGCGCCCCGTCGGCATCACGGCCACCGGCCAGCACTACCCGGAGCGGGTGTACACGAACGACGACCTCGCCGCCTTCATGGACACCAACGACGAGTGGATCCGCACGCGCACGGGCATCAGCGAGCGCCGCTGGGTGGAGCCGGGCCAGGGGGCGTCGGACCTCGCCGCGCCCGCCCTCAAGATGGCGCTGGACCGGCGCGGCATGAAGGCGGAGGAGTTGGACGCCATCATCATCGCCACCGTCACGCCCGACACCTTCTTCCCTTCCACCGCCTGCCGGGTGCAAGAGAAGCTCGGCGCGACGAAGGCCTATGGCTTCGACCTTTCGGCCGCCTGCTCGGGCTTCCTCTACGCCCTCACCACCGGCGCGGCGCTGGTCGCCAGCGGCACCCACAAGAAGGTGGCCGTCGTCGGCGTGGACATCATGAGCGCCATCATCAACAAGGAAGACCGCACCACGGCCGTGCTCTTCGGCGACGGCGCGGGCGCGGTGATTCTCGAAGAGGTGCCCGAGGGCGGCATCCTCGACTTCGAGCATTTCATTGATGGTTCGGGCGGCTGCCACCTCTACATGCCCGCGGGCGGCAGCGCGCGCCCCGCGAGCGCGGAGACCGTCGCGGCCAAGGAGCACTTCGTCGTCCAGCACGGGCAGGATGTGTTCAAGAAGGCCGTGCGCGAGATGGCCGAGATCAGCCGCCTCATGCTGGACCGCAATGGCGTGCGTCCCGACGACCTCAAGCTCTTCGTGCCGCATCAAGCCAATCTCCGCATCATGGACGCCGCCGCCAAGCGGCTGGAGTTGGCGGAAGGCCGCATGATGGTGAACATCAACCAGTTCGCCAACACCACGGCCGCCACGATTCCCACCGCGCTGCATCAGGCCCAGGAGCAGGGCCGCCTCGGGAAAGGCGACACCGTCGTCCTCTCCGCCTTTGGCGCCGGCTTCACCTGGGGCGCGGTGCTGTTGAAGTGGAGCTGCTAGCGCCGTGCGCGTCATCGCGGGCCGATTGAAGGGACGGCGCCTGGAAGCGCCCCCGGAGGCGGACCTGAGGGTGCGTCCCACTTCGGATCGGGCGCGGGAGGCGCTGTTCTCCATCCTTCAACGCTGGCCCCAAGGCGCGTTCCTGGACCTCTTCTCCGGCACCGGCGCGGTGGCGCTGGAGGCGTGGTCCCGCGGCTATGGCCCAGTGACGGCGGTGGAACAGGGCGAACCCGGTTGGAGCTGCCTGCGGCGGAATGTGGAGGGCTCCGAGGTGGCCGCCCTGCGGAGCGACGCCCTGAAACTCGGCGCGGATGCCTTCCGCGATCAGGCCGTCATCTTCGCGGACCCGCCCTACGCGCTGGCCGCTCAGGCCTGGGAGGCGCTGGCCGGGAAGGCCCTGGGCTGGATCGCGGCGGACGGCGTGCTGATCTGGGAGACGGAATCGGATCTGAGCCTCGCTCCCGCGCCGGGCTGGCGCTTGAGCGCGGTCCGGGACTATGGGCGGGTGCGCTTTCATCTCCTGGAGTCGGGGGAGTAGCGGCGCGGCGCGCTTTCCGTCAGGCTGGGGGCGACCCCATCCCCGACCATGCGCCTCTCGATCAAGACCAAGCTCACCGGCCTCATCAGCTTGCTGGTGCTGAGCTTCCTCGCCTTCAATGTCTTCTACTATCCGCGGCAGGTGCGGGAGACCATCCACGAACAGGCGCTGCACAGCGCCCAGCAGGTGGCGGAGACCGCGAGCTACGCCCTCAGCCACGCGGTGACGGCGAGGGACGCGCGGGAAGTGACGAAGGTGCTTCAAGGGGTCCAGAACATCCCCAACTTCGCCTTCAGCGTCGTCTTCGATTCCGAGGGCAAGGCGCTCGATTCGTCCCCTTCCACGCCGAGCTGGGTGTCCGCCTACGCGCGGAACAACGGCGTCACCCAGAAGGACGACACCCACGAAGGCGTCCTCGCCGTGGCCGCGCCGGTCTTCTACGAGGACCCGGACACGGACAAGGTGGGCACCCTGGTCATCGGCTTCACCACCGAGGACACGCGCCGGGCCGTGCAGCAGAATGTGCGGGACAGCCTGATGGTGGGCCTTGGCACGCTGATCCTCGGCATTGGCGTGGCCATCTTCCTGTCGAACCGCTACCTCCAGCCGGTGATCCAACTCACCCGGGCCGCCCAGGTCGTGGCCTCGGGGCAACTCGACAATGTGGTGGTGCCGCCGGGGCGGACGCGGGACGAGTTGGAGGAGTTGGGCCGCTCCTTCCAAACGATGACCGACAAGCTGCGCGTTTCGCGCGATGAGATCGAGCGGCAGAACCGGCTGCTCGAATACCGCGTCCAGGAACGCACCCGGCAGCTCATGGAAACCATCTGGGAACTGGAGGAGATCCGCTCGAACTTGGAGCAGCTCGTCCAGGAGCGCACCCGCGGTCTGGAGCAGAGCCGCGGCGAGCTGCGGGCCTGGGCTTCCACGCTTGAGGACAAGGTCCAGGAGAAGACCTTGGAATTGAAGGAAGCCAACTCAAGCCTCGTCCAGAGCTACGAGAAGTTGAAGGCGGTGGATCGCCTCAAGGACGAATTCCGCGCCAACATGAGCCACGAGCTGAGGACGCCGCTCAACGCCATCATCGGCTTCTCAGGGATGCTCATGCAGGACCCTTCCGGCCGCATGCCGGAGGATGTGCGCGAGGATTTGCGCATCATCTACGAGAACGGCCAGAACCTGCTGGAGATGATCAATCAGGTGCTGGACCTGTCGAAGTTCGAGGCGGGCAAGATGCAGGTGGAGCTTCGGAAGATGGACCCGATCCCCGTGCTGGACGATGTCCGCGCGCTGGCGTCCGGTCTGGTCCAGGGGCGGTCGTTGAAGCTCGTCTACGAGCGCCCCGCCTTCCATGCGCGGGTGATGGGCGATCCCGATCGGCTCCGGCAGGTGTTCACCAACCTCGTCGGCAACGCCATCAAGTTCACGGAGGAAGGTGAAGTGGCGATCGAACCCGCGTTGGTGGCCGGGCGCTTCCTCGTCCGCATCCGCGACACGGGGATCGGCATGTCGGACGAGGAAGCGACCCGGCTCTTCCAACCCTTTCAGCAGGTGGATGGCAGCGTGACGCGCCGTTTCGGCGGCACGGGCCTTGGCCTCGCCATCAGCCAGCGCATCATGGAGCTCATGGGCGGCGACATCACCGTGGACAGCTCGAAGGGGCTGGGGTCGGTCTTCACCGTTTCGCTTCCGCTCGTGCCTGAAGAGGGAGTCTGATCGTGACTGCCCCCGCCCGCATCCTCTGCATCGAAGACAATCCCATGAACTGGCGCTTGGTCCAGCGCCTCCTCAGCCAGGGCGGCTACGAATCCCACTGGGCCAGCGAGGGCTTGAAGGGCTACGACCTCGCCTTGGAATTGAAGCCGGATCTCATCCTCCTCGACATCAACCTGCCTGGCCTTTCCGGGTTCGAGATCGCCACGAAGCTGCGCCACGCGCCCGAGCTACATGGCACGGTGATCATCGCGCTCACCGCCAAGACGCTGGCGAGCGATCGCGACACGGCGCTCGTCACCGGCTGCGATGGATTCATCGCCAAGCCCATTGACCCTTTCCGCTTCCTGGATCAGGTGCGGGACTACCTCGCCGGTCGCAAGGATGTGATCGAAGAGGGCCGCGAAGGCGTCACGCTCCGGCAGTTCAGCCAGCAGGTGGTGGAGCATCTCGAAGATCAATTGAAGGAAGTCCAGGAGAGCAACCGCAAGCTCCTGGAGGCTCAAAGCGCGTTGGAGCTGCGGAATCGCCAACTCTCCGGCCTGCTCGATCTGAGTCAGACTCTGCTGCCGCTCCACGACCCCGAAGAGATCCGGAAGAAGGCCCTGCAGCGGGCGGCTTCGGAACTGGCGCTCAAGCGCGTCGCCCTGCTCTGGCTTCACGAGAGCGGCGGCTTTCTGGAAGGCCTCGCGCTGCGCGCGGATGGCTTCCGGACTCTTCCTTCGCTTCCGGTGGACCACCCCTTCCTCGCCCGGATCAAGGAACCCGGCCCCGGCGCGAAGGCGGAGGCGCTGACTCAAGGCGCCTCCTTTGAAGAGGGCGTGCCGCTCGGGTTCTGGGAATTGCGGGACGCCGCTGGCGTGGTGCCCCTCTGGAGCCGGACGGAGGCGGGGCAACTGTGGGGCGTCTTGGTCTTTTCGCGGCCGGGCGGCGATCCGATCCTGCCTTTCGAGTCTGAACTGATGGCGCTCTACGGCGGCATGCTGCGCGGCAGTCTGGAGAACGCGGCGCTCATCACGCACCTCAACGAAAGCTCCCGGGCGCTGGGGGAAAGCTTCGAGCGCCTGGAAGGCGCCTACCTGGAACTGCAAAGCGCCCAGCGCGAGCTGGGCCTCACGGAACGGAAGGTGCTGCTCGGCGATTTGTTCCTCAAGATCTCGCAGCGACTTGAAAGCCCGGTGGAAGGCATCCGAGCCCATCTCAAGGCTCTTGAAGGCATGGCGGCCCAGGCCGGGGCCGGTCGTGAGGAGGCGCTGCTGAGCTTGGGCGCGATCCAGGGCTCGCTCGGTCAGGTGGACCATCTCATGCGCTCCATGTTGCGCCGCGCTGGTCAATCCCAGACGAGTCAGCCGGAGTGGGTGGATCTGCACGAGCTCATCTACCAGGAATTGGAGCTGCTGCAGGCCGAGGGCATCCTCAAGCCGGAAACGCGCCTGAAGCTGGAGCTCGGCGCGCGTCGGACGAAGGTCTTTGGCGTCTACAGCGATTTCGCGGAGGCCTTTGGCCACATCGTCGCCCATGCCTGCGGGGGTGGCGCGAGCCCTTGGGTGGGCATCCGCACTTCAAGCCGCTCGGGCGGCCTTCTCCTCGAAGTGACGGACGGGGGCGGCCCGATCGCGGCCGAGGTCGCCAAGGAGGCCTTTCAGCCGTTCTCCGCGATTCGGGATCAGGCCGAGGGCCGCAAGCCAGGGGCCGGGCTTCCTTCCGCGGCGCAGCATCTGGCCGCCTACGGCGCGAATCCGAGCCTGGCCGTCGAGGGCGAAGGCACCAAGGTGGTCGTCGAGATTCCCTACGAGGAGGCCCCTCGCGCGGGATCGCTGTCCTGAGCCCTAGCGGGTGACGACCTTCTCGATGCGCTTCTCATAGGCGGTGCCCAGCACCAGCCGCTGCACGAAGACGCCGGGGAGATGGATCTCATCGGGCTTCAATGCGCCGACCTCGACGATCTCCTCCACTTCGGCGATGCAGATCTTTCCGCAGGTCGCGGCCATGGGGTTGAAGTTCCGCGCCGTCATGCGGAAGACGAGGTTGCCGAGCCGGTCTCCCTTCCAGGCCTTTACGAGCGAGAAATCGGCCCGGATGCCCTGCTCCAGCACGCATTCCTGGCCGTTGAACACCTTCGTCTCCTTGCCTTCGGCCACCTTGGTGCCCGCGCCCGTGGGCGTGAAGAAGGCGGGGATGCCGGCGCCGCCCGCGCGCATGCGCTCGGCCAGCGTGCCCTGGGGCGTGAGTTCCACTTCCAATTCGCCCGCCAGGAACTGCCGCTCGAATTCCGCGTTCTCGCCCACATAGGAGCTGACCATCTTCTTGATCTGGCGGTTCTGGAGCAGGAGCCCGAGGCCGAAATCATCCACCCCGGCGTTGTTCGAGTAGCAGGTGAGGCCCTTCACGCCCAGGCGCACCAGGGCCGCGATGAGATGCTCCGGGATGCCGCAGAGCCCGAAGCCGCCCACGGCGAGATGCGCCCCGTCGAAGATGTCCTTCACGGCTTCATCGGCACTCGCCACGCGCTTGTTGATCATCGGGAACCTCGGGAATCCAGTTTGCCATGCGAGACTGGCCCCATGAAACCCGCGGTGTTCCTGGATCGGGATGGCACGCTCAATGAAGAGGTGGGCTACCTCTCCCGCCCCGAGGACCTACGCCTGCTTCCGGGCGCGGCCGCGGCGGTGGCGAGGCTCAACGCGGCTGGCATCCCGGTCGTCGTCGTGACGAATCAGAGCGGCATCGGCCGGGGCTATTACGGGTGGAAGGACTTCTCCGCCGTGATGAGCCGCATGGGCGCGCTGCTCGCCCTTGAGAACGCCCATGTGGACGCGGTCTACGCCGCGCCGCACCACGAAGAGGGGCAGGGCGACTACGCAGTGGCCGACCACGCGGACCGCAAACCGAATCCCGGAATGCTCCTCCGCGCCGCGGAAGAGCATGGCCTGGATCTGTCCCGATCCTGGATGGTGGGCGACAAGGCCATTGATGTGGAGGCCGGTCGCAGGTCCGGGTGCCGCGCCTGCCTGGTCCGCACGGGATACGGCGCGGAGGAAGGCGATTGCGGCGCGGATCTGGTCGCGGCGGATCTCCAGGAAGCGGTGGAGCGCATCCTCGCGGGCTGGCCGTGGACGCGCTGATCCTGAAGGCAGGCCTGGTCCCGGGCCGCATCCTCCAACGCTACAAGCGCTTCCTGGCGGATGTGGAACTCGCCGATGGCTCCGTGGTGACGGCGCACTGCACCAACACGGGCACCATGGCCACCTGCTGGGAAGCGGGGGATCGCGTGCTGCTGGAGCGCGCGGCGAATCCTGATCGCAAGCTGGCCTTCACCTGGCTGGCGTGTGAGCGCGGCGCGACCTGGATCGGCGTGGAGACGGGGATGCCGAATCGCGTGATGGCGGAGGCCGCCCGGCGGGACGCCGTGCCCGGCCTCCCGGGCTTGCGGGAGGTGCGCACGGAAGTCCGCTACGGCCATGAGAACAGCCGCATTGATGTGCTGGCGCTGGACGCGCAGGGCCGCCAGGTCTTCATCGAGGTGAAGAACACGACCCTGAAGGACGGCCCGATCATCCGTTTTCCAGACGCGGTGAGCGCCCGGGGCGCCAAGCACTTGAGGGAGCTCGCCGCCATGGTGGAGGCGGGGCATCGCGCGGCGATCGTCTTCTTCATCCACCGGGGCGATGGGGAGGCCTTCGACGCCGCCCGCGCGGTGGACCCCGCCTACGCGGCGGAACTGGACCGGGCCGCGAAGGCCGGGGTGCTCATCCTGCCGATTCCGGCCGCGCTGGACGCGCGCGAAGCATCGGATGGAACCTGGTCCCTCGGGTGGTCCTTGGCGGGCCTGCTTCCCTGGAGACGGTCTTAGGGCTGCCTTAGGGCTGCATCGTCCCGAAGACGCGCGCGATGCGGCGCCCGCGCCGGGACACATCCAACGCGAGGATCTGGTTATCCGGCCCGCCCGGCCAGGCGGCGGTGAAGTGAAGCAGGACGCCCTCGCCCGTGAAGGACTGGGAAAGGATGGGAGCGCGCTGGCCATGGAGCGCCGGGTCCGCGAGATCGCAGGACGGGTTCAGCCCTCCGGCGCTGGAGCGGGGAAAGACCCAAAGCGCGAGGTCAGCCGCGTCCTCGTATTTGTAGGCGGGGATCAGACCCACCGTGCAGGTGAGGCGACCCGGGCGCATATCCGGTTTGGCGGGGTCGGGCGCCGGTCCGAACATCAGGTTCGCTTCCGCGAACTGGCTGGTGGGCGCGGGGCCATCCGGAATCCTGGGACCTGAACAGCCCAGGGCGAGCGCGACGCACAGGAGGACCGGGAGGGAGCGCATGGCCGAAGTGTAGCGCTCTGAAATCCGGCGGGAAGGCCTTATCCTGATCCCTTGCCGGAGATCCGCATGGCCGATCTGAAGAAGACCCCGCTGAACGCCGCCCACCGCGCCCTGGGCGCCAAGATGGTGGACTTCGGCGGCTGGGACATGCCGGTGCAATACCCGGCCGGGATCATCGCCGAGCACCAGGCCGTCCGGAACCAGGCGGGACTCTTCGATGTGAGCCACATGGGCGAAGTGAGGGTGAAGGGCCCCGAGGCGCTGAAGTTCCTCGACTGGCTTACGCCCAACGCCGTCGCCAAGCTGGTGGATGGCCAGATCCACTACACCGGCTTCCTCACGGAGCGCGGCGCCTTCGTGGACGATCTGCTCATCTACCGCGAAGCGGGGGATGATTTCCTGCTCGTCGTCAACGCCGGAAACATTGACAAGGACTTCGCGTGGGTGAAGGAGAAGGCCGCGGGGTTCAAGGTCGCCGTCACCAACGAGAGCGACGCGACGGGGCAGGTGGCCCTGCAAGGGCCGGAGGCCGAAGGCATCCTCCAGGGCCTCACGGACCTCACGCTCGCGGGCATCGCCTATTACTTCTTCAAGCGCGGAACGGTCGCGGGCAAGCCCTGCCTCGTGAGCCGCACGGGCTACACGGGCGAGGACGGCTTCGAGGTCTATTGCCGCGCCGAGGACAGCGAGGCCATCTGGAACGCGATCCTCGATGCGGGTAAGGGCAAGGGCCTCATCCCAGCGGGCCTCGGCTGCCGCAACACCCTGCGCCTGGAATCCAAGATGGCCCTCTACGGCCACGAGATCAGCGACGAGATCCACGCGCTGGAGGCGGGCCTGGGCTGGATCGTGAAGTTCGACAAGGGCGACTTCATCGGCCGCGACGCCTTGCTGAAAGCCAAGGAGGCGGGCCTGCCGCGCAAGCTCGTCGGTTTCCGCACGCTGGAGAAGCGCGACATCGCCCGCGACGGCATGCCCGTCGTGAAGGACGGCGCCCAGGTGGGCTTCGTCACCAGCGGCGCGCCGTCCCCCACCGTCGGTCAGAACATCGGCCTCGCCCTCGTGCCCAGCGAAGACGCGAAGGTCGGCACGCGCATCTTCATCGAGATCCGCGGCAAGGCGGCGGAAGCCGAAGTCGTCCCCACGCCCTTCTACAAGCGCAAGTAGCGCCCGCTCATTTACACTGACCAACGGAGGCCCCATGTACCCGGCTGAACTCAAGTACACCAAGGACCACGAGTGGGTGAAGGCGCTCGGCGATGGCACGGCCCTCGTTGGCATCACGCACTTCGCCCAGGACGCGCTCGGCGATGTGGTGTTCGTGCAGCTTCCTGACGCCGGTTCCAGCCACGCGCAGCACGATGAGTTCGGCACGGTGGAATCCGTGAAGACCGTCTCCGAGCTGTTCATGCCCATGGCCTGCGAAGTGATCGAGGCCAACGGCGAACTGGAGGCCCATCCCGAATTCGTCAACGAGGATCCCTACGGCAAGGGCTGGATGCTCAAGGTGAAGGTCGCGGGCGCGCTGCCCGGAGATCTCCTGGACGCGAAGGCCTACGAGGCCTTCGTGAGCGCCGAGAGCCACTAGCGTCGCGGGCATGAAGCCGACCCGGCTCGCGGCCCTCCTCGTCTGGGGCGCGACGGCCTTCGCGTCCCAGAGCGCTCCTGCGCCCAAGCCGCCGACCCTGGCGGTTCCTCCGAAGGCGGAGGCGTCCGCCCAAGCGACCCCGCCGCTCTCCGACGAAGAGCGGGTGGCGAAGCTTCGCGGTCTTGTGGAAGAAGCCGAGAAGGCGCTCGAAGCCGAAGACGAAGACGCGGCCTTCGACCGCTCCGACGAGGCCGAAGTCCTCGTGGCGGACTGGGATCAGGCCCTGCTGCAGCGGCCCGATGTGCAGATCCTCCTGGAACGCCTGAAAGGCGTGCAGAACCAGGTGCCGCAGGATGGCGAGGCGCCCGCCGCCGGTCAGGCCCAACCTCAGGCCCAGGAGCCGGAGGCCGGCCTGAAGGAACCCGGCCAAGTGACCATCCTCAAAGGCAGCGACCTCACCAGCGAGCAGGCGCGGGTGCAGGCGGCGGAGCAGGGCGCCACCTACGACTTCCCCATTGATCTCAACGACAAGGTGCTCACCTGGGTGAGGCTCTTCACCACGGACAAGCGCGGCTACATGGAGCGCACCTTGTCCCGGGGCGCGGCCTACTTCCCGATGATCCGCCAGGTCTTCGCGGAGGAAGGCATCCCGCAGGATCTCGCCTACTTGGGCATCGTGGAATCGGGCTACATCAACAAGGCGAAGAGCTACGCCCGCGCCGTGGGCATGTGGCAGTTCATGCCCTCCACGGGCCGTCTTTTCGGTCTCAAGATCAACCGTTGGGTGGATGAGCGCCGCGATCCCGTGAAGGCCACTCACGCCGCGGCCCGCTACCTGCGCCGGCTCTACGAGGGAAGCGGCGATTGGTACTTGGCCCTGGTGGGCTACAACGCCGGGCCGCTCACGACTCAGAAGGCTCAAGCCAATCTGGGCACTTCGAATTTCTGGGACATGTACCGTTCGCCCTATTTGCGGAACCAGACGAAGAACTACATCCCGGAGATGTGCGCCGCCGTCCTCATCGCCCGCAATCCCGATCGCTACGGCTTCCAGGAAACTTCGGACACGCCCTTCGTCTACGAGACCGTGCAGGTGCGCGCTATGACGAGCCTCCGCGTCATCGCGCGGAGCGCGGGCGTGAGCGAAGCGGTCATCCACGACCTCAATCCCCAATTGCTGCGCGGCTCGACTCCGCCTGGCGCCTACGAGGTCCGCGTGCCCGTGGGCCGGGGGCTGGAGACCCAGCGCCGCTTGGGCGGAATGCCCGCGGGCAAGATCGAGGGTTTCCGTTCCTATCGCATCCGCAAAGGAGACACGCCGGAGAAAGTGGCGCGCCGCTTCAAGGTGGATCCCCAGGACCTCCTGGAGGCGAATCACTTGAGCGCGGCGGAATTCAGGGCGGGGCGCCGCATCGAGATTCCCCCTCCGGGAGAACCCGCTCCCGCGCCCCGTCCCATGGAGGCGCCAGCTGCGCCACCCGCGCCCGTCGCGCCTTTGGACGCGATCCCTCCGGTTCCGGGAACGCCGAATTCCGTCTCCCAACCCGCTCCCGGCGGCACCTACCAGGCGAAGGCCGGCGACACGCTCGCGAGGATCGCGCGCGCGCAAGGGCTCTCCTTCTCGGAGCTGGTGCGCCTGAATCCCGATGCCGTGAAGCACCTCGCCGTGGGCGACACGGTGATCCTGCCCACCGGCGCCGAAGCTTCCGCCGCGCCGACCCCGGTTTCGAAGCCTGAGCGTCCGCGTTTCCACCGGGTCGAGTCCGGCGAGACGCTTTCCTCCATCGCCGAACGCTACGGCCTCAGCCTCGCGGAATTGAAGCGGTGGAACGGCCTGCGCTCCACCCGCATCCGCGCCGGGCAGCGGCTCCGCCTCTCGCCGCGCTGATTTTTTGCGCTTGCCGCGTCTCTTCCGCCGTGGCATTCTTGGTGTTCCCGATGGGGCTTTAGCTCAGCTGGGAGAGCGCTTCCATGGCATGGAAGAGGTCATCGGTTCGATCCCGATAAGCTCCACCAAACAAGGGCCGCCGCGAGGCGGCCCTTTCCCTTGCAGGACGCCGTGATGCTCGCCTCCCTCAACCATGTCTCGCTGCGCTTCGGACCCCACGAGATCCTGAAGGATGTCACCTGGGCGCTCGAAGAGGGCGAGGTCTGGGGCCTCATCGGCCGCAACGGCGCGGGCAAGACGACGGTGTTCAAGATGCTGCTGGGCCAGCTCGAGCCCGACAGCGGCACGGTCGTGCGGCCCACGAAGGAGCGTGGCATCCGCCTCGGCCACTATGCGCAGGACTTGAAGCCCGAGACCGGCGGCACGGTCCTGGAAGAAACCCTCGCGGCCTTCGGCGACATCGAGCGGATGCAGCACGAGATGCGGGAGCTGGAGCATCGCATGGCGGATCCGGGCGCGGATCTCGACGCCGTGATGGAGCGCTACCAGAAGGTGACGGAGGCCTTCGAGCGGCTCGATGGCTTCAGCATCCGCGCCCGCGCCGAAAGCATCCTGCAGGCTCTGGGGTTCAATCAGGAGCAGTTCGAGCATCCGGTCGAAGCCTTGTCCGGCGGCCAGAAGAGCCGCGTCATGCTCGCCAAGGCCATCCTCCAGGGCGAGGATCTGCTGCTGCTCGACGAGCCCACGAACCATCTGGACCTGCCCTCGCTGCGTTGGCTGGAAAGCTTCCTGCTCGACACGGACGCCACCGTCGTCGTCATCAGCCACGATCGCTACTTCCTGGACCGCACCGCCACCAGCATCCTCGAAGTCGAACTTGGCCGATCCAGAGTCTACGAAGGCAACTACACGGCCTTCATGGAGAAGAAGGAAGCGGAGCTGGAGGCCGCCGAACGCGCCTACCAGAACCAGCAGACCTACATCGCGAAGCAAGAGGAGTACATCCGCCGCAACATCGCGGGGCAGAACACCAAGCAGGCGCGCGGGCGACGCACGCATCTCGGCAAGCTCCAGCGCCTGGAGAAGCCGCTGAAGGACCGCCGCAAGGCGAAGTTCACCTTCCCCGAAACCCAGCGCGGCGGCGATGTGGCCATGGTGCTGGAGCAGGTGGAGCTGGGCTGGGACGGAAAACGCCTCTGGGGCCCGCTGGAGCAGCTCCAGGTGAAGCGCGGGCAGAAGCTCGGCATCGTTGGCCTCAACGGCACCGGCAAATCCACGCTGCTCAAGGCCATCATGGGCGAGATCCCTTTCCTCGCGGGCCGCGCGCGGCCGGGCTCCCAAGTGAAAGTGGGCTACTTCGACCAGCACCACTCCAACCTGGACAAGCGCAACACGATTTTCCAGCAGATTCACGCGGTGAATCCGCAGGCGGTGAAGCAGGATGTGCTCGGCTTCCTCGCCAAGTTCCAGTTCCGCGGCGACGAGGTGGACAAGCCCGTCACGACGCTCTCCGGCGGCGAGCGCGCGCGCCTCAGCATCGCCACGCTCATCCGCGAAGGCGTGAACCTGCTGCTGCTGGACGAGCCCACCAATCACATGGACATCCCAAGCATGGAGGCGGTGGAAGACGCCATCCTCGCCTTCCCCGGCGCGGTGATGCTCGTCACCCACGACCGCTACCTGCTGGGCCGCGTGTGCGACAGCCTGCTTCGCATCCACGAAGGTCAGGCCGAGCTGCGCGAAGGCGGTTACGAGGACAACCAGGCCTGGGTGGATCTGGACATCCAGGCCGACGAGCCCGAAGAAGCGCCTGCGCCGCCGAAGCAGCCCGAGTCCACCCCGAGGCCCGAGGTCCGAGGCCCGAGGCCCGTGGACAAGGAGAAGCAAAAGGCGCTCAAGCGCCTCGAACGCCATGTCTCCGAAGCCGAGGCCCGTGTCGCGGACCTGGAGGGAAAGCTGGCCGCCCTCCAGCAGGAGCTGGCGGCCATGGATCCCAACGACTGGCAGGCCTTCGGCGCCAAGCTGGACGCGCAGAAGTCGCTGGAAGGCGACCTCGCCTACGCCATGGCGGATTGGGAAGCGGCCCAAAGCGCGCTGGAAGCGGCGAGCCTCTGATCAGCTCCAGGTGAAGCGGTAGCGGTGAATGAGCGGATCCTCGTTCGCGGATTCATGGGTCACGACCACCTGCTTGCCGCCGCTCAGTTCCAGGGATCTCTTGAACCAGGCGGGGACGAGGGTCGCGAACCACGCGGGGGAAGGGCCCTTGGCGCGCAAGGAGACCAGCGCCGCCCCTGGTCCGATCCGGTCCACCGTCACCGCTCCGCCTCGGTGATAGAAGGCGTAGATCCTCGGCACTTGGCTGATCATCAGTTCCGGCGTCATGACCTTCAACATCCACCGATGCTTGTCGGTCATCAGCAACTCCGCGTAGGCGCTGCCCTCCAGCACCTCCACGATCCGTCCCCGCCCATCCGGATGCTTGCCCACGGCCTCCGAGAGCGCCGGGAGCGAAACCCAATCGAATTCGCCTGCTTCTTCCTGGATCGCCTCCCGGGCGTTCGGACTCAGCGAAAGGAGAAAGGCCTTCCAGGCACCTTCATCCAGGCCTCGGAGGAGGATGCCCCGGACCACGCCCTGGATCAGCCCGCGCACATGGGTCAGCTCGACGCCCATGCTGGCCCGGAGGTCCTTGGCGGGCCGATGGGTCGGGGAAAAAGTCGGCGGCGTGTTCATGGCTGGGAGCCCCACTATAGGCCGTTTCCAGGACCGCGCACGGAAGGACAATCCCGCGCCTGGCCGCTAAACTTGCAAGCTGGAGCAAGCCCATGAGTCTTCTGCTCGCCGTAGATGTCGGCAACACCAATGTGGTCCTCGGCGTCTTCGATCTGGAGCGCGGGCCTGAGTCTCCCTTGCTTTGCTCCTGGCGCCTCGCCACTTCCAAAGAACGCACCGTGGATGAGTACGGCCTCTCCACGCTCGCGCTGCTGCGCCATCGCGGGCTGGAAGCGGCGGATGTGAAGCAGGTGGTCATCTCCTCCGTGGTGCCGCCCCTGCATCCCGTGCTGGACGCCTGGGCCCGCGTCTACTTCGAGACGGCGCCCTTCTGGATCGAGCCGGGCATCCGCACGGGCCTCAAGATCGCCATTGATAACCCGCTGGAGCTGGGCGCGGACCGCCTCGTCAACGCCGTCGCGGGCCTGGAGCGCTTCGGCGCGCCGCTGGTCGTCGTGGACTTCGGCACCGCCACCACCTTCGATGTGGTGAACGCGAAGAAGGAATACCTGGGCGGCCTCATCGTGCCCGGCCTCAAGATCAGCGCCGAAGCGCTCTTCCAGCGCGCCTCGCGCCTGCCCCGCGTGGAGATCGCCGAGCCCGAGCGCCTCGTGGGCCGCAACACCGTCCAGGCCATGCAGGCCGGCCTCTTCTACGGCTATGTGGGGCAGGTGGACGGCATCCTGGACCGCCTGCTCGTGGAGCAGCCCGGCGCGGCCATCGTCGCCACCGGCGGCCTCGCGCGCATCCTCGCGCCC
>CAYYJN010000027.1:22668-25896 GCA_964472275.1 uncultured Solibacteraceae bacterium | reverse complement strand
TGATCTGGCCCGTGCCCCAGATGGCGCTCATCACCTTCTGCGCGTGGCCGGGGTATTCCTTCTTCATGGAGACGATGACGAGGTTGTGGAATCCGCCCGCCGCCGGCAGGTGCATGTCGCGGACCTCGGGTAGCACCATGCGCAGCAGCGGCAGGAAGATGCGCTCCGTGGCAAGGCCGAGGTAGGCGTCCTCCTGGGGCGGCCGACCCACGATGGTGGAGGGATAGATGGGATGCTTCCGGTGGGTGATGGCCGTCACATGGAGCACCGGGTAGTCGTCCGCGAGCGAGTAGTAGCCCGTGTGATCGCCGAAGGGGCCTTCGCGACGCAGCTCGCCGGGGTTCACGAAGCCTTCAATGACCAGCTCGGAATCGGCGGGCACTTCAAGGTCCTGGCTCACGGCCTTCACCATCTCGATGCCTTCGCCGCGCAGGAAGCCCGCGAACATCAGCTCGCTCAAGAAGGGCGGCAGCGGCGCCGTCGCGGCGTAGGTCAGCGCGGGATCACCGCCGAAGCTCACGGCCACGGGCATCTTCTCGTCCCAGCCGTAGCCGTGGCGGTTCCGCGCGCCGTCATGGTGGAGCTGGGTGTGGAAACCGAGCGTGCGGTCGTCGAAAACCTGCAAACGGTAGAGGCCCACATTGCGGTGGCCGCTCTGCTTGTTCACGGTGTGGCTCATGCCCAGCGTGATGAAGGGGCCGCCATCGCCGGGCCAGGTGGTGAGCACGGGCAACTCGGAGAGCTTGATCTGATCGCCGGTCTTCACGACCTCCTGGCACAGGCCCTTGCGGATCGTCTTGGGCATCCAATTGCCGACTTCCGCGAGCATGGGCAGCTTGGCGAGCTTCTCGAAAAAGCCGAGGCCCGGCTTGGGCATGGCCTCCTGGATGAGCTTCTCGATGCGGTCGGCCACGGCGTCCAGGCCGCGCGACTCCTTCTCCACGCCCAGCGCCATCTCCATGCGCCGCTTCGACCCGTAGGCGTTCATCAGGACGGGCATGCCGCCGCCCTTGGGCTTCTCGAAGAGGAGAGCTTTGCCGCCGCCGGGCTGCTTGCTGACTCGATCCGCAATGGCGCCCATCTCCAAATGAGGGTCCACCTCGGCCGTGATGCGGTGCAGCTCGTCTGCGGCTTCGAGCTGCTTGAGGAAGTCCTGAAAATCGCGTCCCATGGCCCGATCTTCCCATCTTTTCGGGCCTCGGGCCTCAGGCTTCGGGCCTCGGGCCGCTTCCTCCCGAGGCCCGTGGTCCGAGGCCCGAGGCCCCCTTCCAGACATTTCCCTTGTCTCCAAAGGCTTTCCCAGGCATCCTGGAAGGCCTGACTGGCCATGGGCCCTAAGTGCATCCGTCCGGATCGCCGCCCCACGCCGCACAACTCAAGAGGCAAGCATGTACGCGATCATCCAGACCGGCGGCAAGCAATACCGCGTGGCTGAAGGCGAGATCCTGCGCGTGGAGCTCCTGGAGGCCGAGCCCAAGGGCAAGGTGACCTTCGATCAGGTGCTCTTCGTGGACAAGGGCGGCGATGTGAAGGTGGGTCAGCCCACCGTCAAGGGCGCCTCCGTCGAGGCCGAGGTCGTCGCCAACGACCGCGCCAAGAAGGTCATCATCTTCAAGAAGCGCCGCACCACCACCTATCAGCGCACCCAGGGCCACCGCCAGGGCTACACGGAAGTGCGCATCAAGAGCATCAAGGCCTAATTCCTCCGGGGGTTCCGCGCTGCGCGCACACCCCCGGGCCCCCGATGCTCTCGCGGGATGAACCCGCGATCGCATCCACTCCGTTCGATCCATTTGCTCCGAATTTCCCAAGAGGCATCCCATGGCTCACAAGAAAGGCGTCGGCTCCACCCGTAACGGCCGCGACTCGCATTCCCAGCGTCTCGGCACCAAGGTCTTCGGCGGTCAGCTCTGCACCGCCGGTTCCATCATCGTCCGCCAGCGCGGCACCCGCTTCCACGCGGGCGTCAATGTCGGCATGGGCAAGGACCACACGATCTTCGCCCTCGTGGATGGCAAGGTCCGCTTCCAGGACAAGGGCCAGCACGGCCGCTTCATCCATGTGGATCCCGTCGAGGCCTGATGGCCTCCTCGGCAATTCAAGCGCGCAGTCTCGACCGGGCTGCGCGCTTTTCTTTGGCGTCGGGCATCGGGCGTCAGGCGTCGGGCCTCAAGGGTCCGCGTTGCGTCCCGACGCCTGAAGCCTGAAGCCGGACGCCATGTTTTTAGACCATCTCCAGCTCGAAGTGTCCGCCGGCAAGGGCGGCGCGGGGGCCACGGCCTTCCGCCGGGACAAGACCACCATTGCGGGCGGTCCGGATGGCGGCGATGGCGGCCATGGGGGCTCGGTCTACCTCAAGGCCAACGACGCGCTGAACACCCTGAACTCCTTCCGCAACACGCGGAAGTTCGAGGCGGGCAAGGGCGACAACGGCGCGGGCGGCCTGAAGAAGGGCAAGGACGGCGCGGATGTGGTCATCGAAGTGCCTCTCGGCACGCTCATCAAGGACGCTGAAAGCGGCGAACCGCTGGCGGAACTGATGAGCCATGGCGAAACGGTGCGCGTGGCCCGTGGCGGCCGTGGCGGCCTGGGCAACTGGCACTTCAAGAGCCCGACGAACCGCACGCCGCGCCACCACCAGCCCGGCGAGGCGGGCGAGGCGCGCCTCCTCGACCTCGAATTGAAACTCATCGCCGATGTGGGCCTCGCGGGCTTCCCCAACGCGGGCAAGAGCACGCTCGTGAGCCGCGTGTCGGCGGCCAAGCCGAAGATCGCCGACTACCCCTTCACGACCCTGGAGCCCCAGCTCGGCGTCGTGGGCATGGAACGCTTCGGCGGCGATTTTCTGGACACCTGGCTCATCGCCGACATCCCCGGCCTCATCGAGGGCGCGGCCCACGGCGCGGGACTCGGCATCCAGTTCCTCCGCCATGTGGAGCGCACGCGCATGCTGCTCCACCTCGTGGATCTGTCGGACCCGACCTTCGAGCCCGAAGAAGCCATCCGGGTCATCGAGGGCGAACTGGCGGCCTTCAGCCCCGTGCTCGCGACGAAGCCCCGCTGGCTCGTGGCGACGAAACTGGACGCGCTCCAGGATGAGGATCGCCGCGCGACCTTCGAGAAGCTCTGCGCCGAACGCGGCCTCACGCCCTGGTTCATCAGCGCGGCCACCGGCGAAGGTCTGAAGGAGCTGGCCCACGCCGTGACGGCGCGCCTCAAAGAGATCCC
>CAYYJN010000027.1:0-22568 GCA_964472275.1 uncultured Solibacteraceae bacterium | reverse complement strand
TGCGCTTCATGCCCACCGCGCGCTCGCCCCACAAACCCAACGAAGGCGATGTGACGGACGCGCAGCGCCTCGCGTTGCTGGAAGCGGCCATTCAAGGCTTCGATCCCCGCGCGTGCATCGAGCCCATCGAGCTGGAACGCGGCGGCACGAGCTACACGGCGGACACACTGGAGGCCCTGTCCGCGCGCGAGCCCGACGCTGCCTGGGTCCTCGTCCTCGGCAGCGACCAGCTTCCCGGCCTGCCCAAGTGGCGCCGCGCCGAAGTGGTGTTCCGGCTCGCCTCCCTCGCCGTGGCGGAGCGCCCGGGCCAGGACGCGAGCCTTCCCGACGGTCTTCCACTCCAAGTCGTCCAGACTTGGAGTGGAAGACCGGGCGAGCTGGTGCGCCTGCCCTCCACGGATTCCGATCTCTCCTCCACCGGCCTTCGGGACGATCTCCGTCACGGCCGCGCCACGGCGGGCCTGCCCGCGTCCGTGACGCGCGTCATCAAGGCCGGAAACCTTTACCAATGACCCCCCGCTTTCGCTACACTCCAACCCGCCCGGAGCTTTAATGACGCTGAATGCCCGGCTCTCGACCGTGGTCGAGGCCGCCCGATCCAAGAAGGCCCTCCACATCCGCCTCCTCGATGTGAAGGAGGTCGCCAGCTTCACCGACACCTTCGCCTTCATGAGCGGAACGAGCGACCGGCAGAACCGCGCCATCGCCGACGCGGTGGAAGAGCAGCTCAAGCTCACCGGCGAAAAGCCCATCTCCATGGAGGGCGGCCAGAACGGCGCCTGGATCCTCCTCGACTACGGCGATCTCGTCGTCCATGTGATGGACGAGGAGACGCGCCACCACTACAACCTCGAAGCCCTCTGGAAGGAAGGCCGCGAGCTGGAGCTTCCGCCTGAGATCCACCCGGCCCAGGCCTGAACCCGAATCACCTTCTCCGACGAGGAGCGCACGATGCCCGATTCCCACAATCCCTTCGAAGCCATGCAGGCGCGCCTGCGCGTCGCCGCCCAGCTCTACGGGCTGGAGGACGCGCTGTTCAAGGTGTTCATGGCCCCCAGCCGCGCCATGGTCGTGAGCCTGCCCGTGATGATGGACGACGGCCGCTGGGAAGTCTTCACCGGCTACCGCGTGCAGCACAATGTCGCCCGCGGCCCCGCGAAGGGCGGCATCCGCTACCACCCCGGCGTCACCTTCGACGAAGTGAAGGCGCTCTCCGCCTGGATGACCTGGAAGTGCGCCGTGGTGGATGTGCCCTTCGGCGGCGGCAAGGGCGGCATCATCTGCGACCCCTCCAAGATGAGCGCGGGCGAGCTGGAGCGCCTCACGCGCCGCTACATCGCCGAGATCATGGACATCATCGGCCCCGACCGCGATGTGCCCGCGCCGGACGCCGGCACCAACGCGCAGACCATGGCCTGGGTGCTGGACACCTACTCCATGCATGTGCGCCACACCCAAAACGCGGTGGTGACGGGCAAGCCCCTCGGCATCGGCGGCAGCCTGGGCCGCAACGAGGCCACGGGCCGCGGCGTGCTCATCGTCGCCCGCGAAGCCATGCAGCGCCTCGGCAAGCCCCTCGCGGGCGCCACCGTCGCCGTGCAGGGCTTCGGCAATGTGGGTTCGCAATCCGCGCGCCTGCTCCATGAGGCCGGCGCCCGCGTCGTCGCCGTCTCGGATGTGCATGGCGCCATCAAGAACGACCGCGGCCTCGACATCCACGCGCTGATGAAGCATGTGGCCGAGACCAAGAGCGTCGTCGGCTTCAAGGGCGGCGAAGCCATGGATCTGGCCGAACTGCTGCTCATGCCCGTGGACATCCTCGTGCCCGCCGCGCTGGAGAACCAGATCACCGAAGAGAACGCCCCGAAGATCCGCGCCAAGGTCATCGTGGAGGGCGCCAACGGCCCCACCACCCCGGACGCGGACCCGATCCTCCTCGACAACGGCGTGCTCGTGGTGCCCGACATCCTCGCCAACGCCGGCGGCGTGACGGTGAGCTACTTCGAGTGGGTGCAGAACCGCCAGGGCTTCTACTGGCGCGAGCGCGAAGTGAACGAGCGCCTCGTGGAATACATGACCCACGCCTTCGGCGCCGTCTTCGCCGCCACCGACAAGTACAAGACCAACCCCCGCATCGGCGCCTACATCCTGGCGCTGGACAAGGTTTCCCAGGCCATGCACTACAGGGGCTTCTACGCGTGAGGCGGGTCTGGAAGGCCTCGCGGCGCGCCTGGATTCGGAGCGCCAGCCTTTCCCAGCCTGACCACAGCCCCTTCCATCGCTTCAAGCGACAGCTCCGATGGGCGCTCGCCGCCGCCATCCGCCAAGCGGACGCGGCGGAGTGGTTCGAGTGGCTGGACCAGCCGGAGATGCGCCCTTATGTGGAAGCGGACCCCCGCCTGGCTTTCCGGCCCCTCGGCGCCTACATGTCCATCCGCTGGCATTGGGCGCGCCGCGCGAAGGTCATCCGTGACACCTACGCCTTCATCCATGCCCAAGGCGGCCCGCTTCACCGGGCGATGACGACGCCGGAAGGGGCTGCGCTGGTCCAGCTCCCGCTCGATAAAGGGATGACGGTGGATGTGCGGTTCCGCCCCGACCCGCAGTTCCGCAAGGAGGGCGAGGTTTCCGTCTTCTTCTCCTTGGAGGGCATTGACCACCCCATCAGCTCCTTCGCGCTGGCCTTCGAGCGCTCCGACGAAGGGTGGGCCTGCTTCGTGGGCGCGGTGCAGGGCCGCAAGGGCGGCGGCGAGGACGCCATCAAGACCGCGACCAAGGCGATGCACGGGCTCCGGCCCAAGCAGTTCATGGTCTTCCTGGCCCAGGAGATCGCCCGTTCCCTGCGGGTGAAAGCGCTTCATGGCGTCGGCAACGGCATCCATGTCTTCCGGGCGGGTCAGCACAAGCTCATCCGCACGAAACGCGACATCCAATTCGATTACGACGAGCTGTGGATCGAAGCGGGCGGCGAGGCCCAAGACGATGGCTGGTTCCTCGTGCCTTCCAAGCCCAGGCGGCGCGGGCTGGATGAGGTGAAGCCCAACAAGAAATCCATGTATGTGAAGCGCTACGCCATGCTGGATGAGATGTCCCGCCAAATCCGAACGGTCCTGACCCCTTTCCCAAGGGAGTGACAACGCCGAAAGCAACCTGGCGCTGAACCTTCGCGCGGGCTCGGGCATGATATTTCTTGACTGGATTCCATGCCGAGAGCCTTCCGAACGCCCGCCGCGCTCGCCTTCCTCCCATGGATGGCCTGCCTCGGTCTGCGGGCGCAGTCGCCCATCGGCACGATCATCGCGGAACAGTCCCGGACCGCGTTCTCCGTCTCGGGCGCGGGTTCCCGGGCCACGGGCATGGGCGGCGCCTTCATCGCCGTCGCCGACGACGCCACCGCGGTCTCCTTCAACCCGGCGGGTCTGGCCCAGCTCCTGAACCCGGAAGTGAGCTTCGTGGGCCGGGGGCTGATGCGCGAGGTGTCCTACACGGATGTGTCCACCGCCGCGCGGAACCACACGAACCTCGTCACCGATTCCCTGAACTCGGAATCCCGCTTCGACCCCCTGCTCCTCTCCGGCACCTTGCCGCTCCGGATCGGAGGGCACACCCTTGCGCTCCAGCTCTCGGCGCAGCGTTTCCTGGCGCTGGCGGAAGACAACTCGCGGGACCTCGTCGAGACGCCCACGACCCCCGGCGGGACGAGCGGCTTCCTTCGGCAATCCATCCAGCAAACCGGGCAGATTGACCTCTACTCCTTCGCCATGGCCTACGAGGCCTCCCAGCGCATCCTGGTCGGCGTGTCCGTGAATTCCTGGCGCGGCGTCTGGGATCTGAATTCCGACAGTTCCAAGACCTATGGCGGCCGGACCGCCTTCGTGGATTTCAGCCAGTCCAACCATCTTGTGGGCACAAATTTCAATCTCGGACTCATCTGGCGCTGGCCCACCTGGAGCCTCGGCCTCGTGCGGCGCACGGCGTTCCAGGGCACCTACACTTTTGGCACCACCTTCCAGGCGAGCGCGGGCGGGCCGCCCATCAGCCGCGTCAGCCCGGATCTTTCCGTGGGCCTGCGCTGGCCCTCCACCACGGGCATCGGCTTCGCCTACCGCCCGGCGGATCGCTGGCTCGTGACCGCCGACCTCGTCCACACCGCCTGGTCCGATGCCCGCTACACGACCAATCAGCGCAGCCTCGATGGCCTGAACTTCTTCGACCTCGACAAGGGGTTCCGCACCCCCGACGCCACGGATTTCCACATGGGGTTCGAGCACCTCACCGTCACCCGCGGCGGGCATGTGATCTCGTTGCGGGGAGGTCTGAGCCGCGAGCCCCAGCCCGTCGTGGACGCCACCACGGGTGAGCAGCGCGTGATGTACGGCGCCTCCGTGGGCGTGGGGATCAAGGTGGGCCGCTACTCCTTCGACACGGCCTACCGTTACGCCTGGGCGAAGCGCACCGCTTCCCAATTCCTTGATGTGGACCAGCTTCTCTCCCGCACGCCGCCGACCTCCATCGGCACCGAGCGGGTGCGGGAGCAGCGGCTCGTCTTCGACTGCATCATCCAGTTCGACCGCGAGCCCGTCCAGAAACTCCTCCACCATCTCTTCGTGGGGGATTGATGCGCCGCCTCGCCCTGTTCGCCGTGGCGCTCCAGCTCTGCGCCCAGTCCCAGCCGACCTTCTACGAGGCCTATGCGGACGGCAAGGAGATGGAAGCGAAGAGCGATTGGCATGGCGCGCTCGCGGCCTACCAGCGCGCGGCCGCGCTCCGCCCCGCGCCCGCGGCCCAGGTCTTCACCTATGGCAACAACCTGCTCCGCGCCTACTACCCCTACACTCGCATCGCCCGTTGCCATCTCGAACTGGGGGATCTGAAGGCCGCTCAAGCGAGCCTCGCCAAGGCCCAGGCCGCGCAGGAGCCCACCAAGGAGCGCGAGGCTCTGGCCCATCGCCTGGACCTCCTCTCCGCTTCCCGGGACGCGAAAACCATTCCGTCCACCACGCCACCGTCCGTGTCGCCACCACCTCCCGCGCCCACCGTGTCCGTTTCGCCGCAGGAGCCCGCCGCGGTCCTCCGGCTTCCGGCGATCGAGCCCGCGCCCGCCCTTCCGCCCTCCGCGCCCAAGCCAACGCCTAGGGCCGTAGCGCCCGACGAGTCCAAGCCCGAGGGGGCTTCTCGCGCCTCTGCGCCGCCGGCTCCCGCGCCCGCCGCGCCGCCCGCTTCCGCGACTTCTCCCACACGCGCCGCCGAGTCTTCCACCACGACTCGATGGCCGTGGCTTCTCCTGCTCCTGCCCGCCGTCGCGCTGTTCTGGAGACGCCGCCGCCCGGCCACGCCGCCCTCGGACTTCCAGGAACCGGAACGGATCGGCCCCTATCACATCGAGCGCCTGCTTGGCCGTGGCGGCTTCGCGAGCACTTACTTGGCGCGGCATGAAGGCAACGATCGGCGCGTCGCGCTGAAGCGGCTGCATCCCTACCGCTTCGACGACCCCGAGTTTCTCGGGCGCTTCCGGCAGGAAGCCGCGCTGGGGGCGCGCCTGAGCCACCCCAACATCGTCGCGCTCGTGGATCCAGGTCCGCCCGAAGGCCAGCCGTGGATCGCCATGGATTTCGTGGAAGGCGAAAGCCTCGCCCAGCGGCTGAAGGCTGGCAAGCCGATGCCCCTCGCCGAGGTGATCTCCATCGCCCGCGAACTCGCGGCGGGCATCTCCTACGCCCACGGCGAGGGTGTCGTGCACCGCGATTTGAAACCGGCCAACATCATGCTCGCGACCGACGCGACGGAAGCTCACGCGAAGATCATGGACTTCGGCATCGCCCGCGTGATGGACGCCGAAACCCTCACCACCACCTACGCCTTCCTCGGCACGCCCAAATACGCCGCGCCCGAAGCGCAGTTGAAGACCGCCATCGGCCCCGCCTCGGACTGGTACGCCTTCGGGATCATCCTCTTCGAGATGCTCGCGGGCGCGCCGCCCTTCAAAGGCGAGACCCCCTTCGAGATCCTGGAACGGCATCGCACCCAGCCTCTCCCCAATCTCCGCGAGGCGCGTCCCGACGCACCCGAACCACTGGTCGCCCTGATTGAAGCCCTCTGCGCCAAAGCCCCTGAAGCCCGGCCCGGCGGCGAAGAGATCCTCGAACGGCTTGAAGCCTTGGGCTGATCTTCCCCTCATGACTTCGCCGTAGGCTTCTCAATTCTCAGTCCTCACGCCGTACCATAACGACTCCCAACCAACCGAGATCCTCATGCCGCTTCAATCGCCCCCCGCCGTCATCGCGCCAGCTCCGCTTCCGTCCCATGTTCACGGCAGCTTGACCGAGGCTGAGCATGCGGCCAACAAGGACGCCGGCAAGACCACCGTCCTGCTGTATGTCTACCTCGCGGCCACGCCGGGCCAGGCTCAAGCGGCACACGATTGGACCACGAGCCTCAATGGCGCACGGGCGCGAGGCAGTCACGACATCTGGATCGCCCCACCGGGGGACCCGGATGGGAAGGCGCTGCTCGACCGCTTCCAGATCCGCTCGACCCCCGCCTTGCTTGAATTGAAAATGGATGGCAGGAAGCCCGTTCTGCTCCACAGTCGTTTCGGCCCGGATGCGGAGAACCCAGCCCAGGCCTACCTGCTGCTGGATGCTCCGTCATCCCAGGAAATCGCAGACAGCGCTGCCAAGCTGTGCGCCCTCCATCCCGAACTTGGTAAGCCGGAAACCCTGATCGCGTTCCAGAAAGCGCGGGTGCAGACTGCTTTCCACGCGGCGGCGACAGAGCCCTATCGCAGCTGGCTCATGGAAATCCTGAAATCATCCACGAACAAGGATGTGCAAGCCTGGTCCGCCACTCGGCTCGTGGAGGCCTGGGCCCCGCTGAAGGCTGGCGAAATCAAACCGTTCCCCCTTGTCGCGAGCCGAGCCTACGACGACATGTTCGCGCAGCTTAAATGGGGGAAACCGCGCGCGACCTCCTTCGACACCTTCGGGGGAATTGCTGAGATCGCGGAGATCGCACCCTTTTGGCCCGAATTTCGGAAGGCGCTAAGCGATCCCGCCCACCTCTCGGTGAACGCCTCCCTTTACGCGCTGATGTCTCCGCACCTCGAAGCCGAGGATCGTTCCTGGCTCCTCACCCAGGTCGCCACGGCTTCCGGCTCAAAAGGGGGTGCCTGGAATTCCGCGACGCTTTGGATCAGCCTCGACTGGCTGATGATCTATGGTCAACCCGCGGATTGGGATGCGTTCACCAGGGCGGCCCAAGGGGATGATTGGAAGGACGCATTCCGCGATCAGGCGCAGGATCTCCAAGGCATCACGGCCTATTGGGGCGTGCCGCGACGCGTCCAGGACATGTTCTGCGAAGGCGTGACCGCGGACGAGTTCTGGAAGAACCCGGAGAGCTGCCTCCAGGAGTGGGGCGTCACCCGCGAAACCCTGGTTTCCCTCGCATGGAATGAGGGCAAGATCAAGAAGCAGGCCTTCGTCCCGATCTATCCGCGCGAGGCGAAGCGCAGGCGCCTGATGAACTCCATTGATCTCGAACTCGTCGTGGATACGACCGGAAAAGTCCGATCCATCCGGCCCAAACCGGGCTATGCGCTGGCCTTCTTCGCCCCCGAGGCCATGCGGTGGGCCAGCAAGACCATCTTCGAACCCGCAGAGGTCGCGGGCGTTCCGCGACCCGAGAAATTCCTTTACCACCTGAATTTCAAGCTTCACTAAGCGGAAGTCAAAGCTCGAAAACCGCACCCGGATTCTTGAACGCCTTGAACTCCAGGGCGTTGCCGGATGGGTCGAGCAGGAACATCGTCTTCTGCTCGGCGGGCCTGCCTTCGTAGCGGAGGCGGGGGGCGATGACGAAGGCGGCGCCCGCGTCCGTGAGGCGCTTCGCCAGCGCGTCGAAGGCGTCCCAATCAAGGATCGCGCCGAAGTGGGGCATGGGCACGGCGATGCCGTCCACTTCGCCCGAAGTAGCCGAGATCGCGGGCTCGCCCAGGTGCAGCGCCACCTGGTGGCCGAAGAAGTCGAAGTCCACCCACGACGCCGCGCTGCGCCCTTCGCGGCAGCCGAGCGCGCCGCCGTAGAACGCGCGGGCCGCGTCAAGGTCGCGAACGAGGAAGGCGTGGTGGAACAGGGAACTCATGAGGAAAGCATGTCACCGCAGAGACGCGGAGAGCGCTGAGAAAACAAGAAGAGCTTTTAAACAGGGATGGAGGGGATGACGGCCCGCATGCATCCGTTGAATTTCCTTCGTCCCTGTTGAATTTGCTTTTCTCCGCGCCCTCCGCGCCTCTGCGGTGAATCCGTTTTCAGAACACCCGCAGCAACGCCACATACCCGTTCACGCTCTTCACGCCGGGGACATCGCTTTGCAGGCCGACGCCGAGATCCATCTGCACGGCGGTGAAGATCCAGAAGCCGGGTAGCGTTCCCTTGAGACCGAGGCCGGTGAAGGAATAGTTCTTGCCGTCATCCAGCGCGCGGGCCTGGGCGTGAACGAGGTCCAGCCCGGCGCGGAAGGCCGCGGTGGGCGGCAGGTCGAGACCGACGCGCGCGGAGACGAGGCGGTCCGCCGTGAGCGCGTTGGCGCGGATGCCGGGCACGCCTCCGCCGCCGAATCCGCCGCCCACGGGGATGGCGTTGAAGCGGTCGAAGGCCGATCCGGTGTCGTAGGCCGCGCCGCCGCTGAGCCAGAGGTTCGAGGTCAGTTCGCGGGTGTAGGCGAGGCTGCCGCCCCAGCGCTTGAAGGCGCCGCTCTCAGGGACCGTGTGCGGATCCAGCGCCGTGCCCCACACGCCTTCGGGCCGCTGCCCGCGGGCTCCGTAAGCCGACGCGGTGAACCCTCGGAAGATCCACGATCCGGTGAGCGTGCCTTCCCGCGTCCACCCGCTGGGCGGAGCCTGGAAGCCCAGCGTCGCGTAGGCGTCGTCACGGGGCGCGCCGTAGGCGTCGTAGCGGAAGTCGCCGCGCAGATCCACGCGGAAGCCGAGGCCGAGATCGTGGCCGACGGAGAGCGAGGCATCGCCGAAGCGATGGCCCACCGCGTCCTGATTCGCGAGGCGACCGTTCTGCACGGGGCGCTCATCCACTTTGAGCAGCAGCACCGTCGCCGAGGCCGAAAGGTCGAAGCCCCCCGCCAGGCGCGGCGCGGCGAGGCTCGCGGTGTTGAAGACGCCCGCGACGATGGCGTTGGCCTGGATGCCCTTGTTGAAGGCGTTGAAGTCGAAGAAGGCGAGGCCGCCCAGCGGCGCCACCGGCGGTGACAGGCCCGGGTCCACGAGGAGGATGGCCGCGATGGCGCGGCCAAGGCTGCGGGGCTTCGCCTCCACTTTGCGACCGCCGTTGCCATCGGGCACGAGGTAGCGCACGCCGTCCTTGGTCTGGGCGAGCATGGCGGCTTTCGACGCGCGGGCCGCGACGAGATCGGCCTCGAAGGTGGGCGCGTCCGCCTTCACTTCCGTGAGCGTCACGCGCCGCTGCACGGGAAAGACGCCTTGGGGGCCGAGCCACCGCTCGAAGGTGCGGGCCTCCACCGGCCTCCACATGCCGGGCGCGGGTTCGCCGAAGGTGAGCGTCTCGCGCTCGTCCTTCACCGTTCCGGGGAGATCGTGGCGTTCGCGGATTTCTTCCAGCACGCGGCCCGTCGCCTCGTCCACCAGCAGCTCGCCGCGGTAGAGGAGCGGGTCGCGATCCACGGGCGCGTAGCGCAGGCGGCGGCGGCCCGGACCCGCCGGGCCCGCATCCTCGTAGTGGTAGCGCTCGGTGAGGGAGAGGCTGAGCGGCAACGAGAGCGACGCCTTGGGCTCCACCGTGGGCAGCAGCACGCCTTCGGGGATCTTCGCGCGCACGCCGTTGAAGCGCACCTCCTGCTGCACGAGTTCAGCGTCCTTGCCCGCCTGCTCGAAACGGCGGAAGCGGAAGCCCAGGGAGGCGTCACTGCCCGCCTGCTGCATGCGCAGGTCCACGGTGAATTCCGCTTCCGCCGTGCGGGCCGCCGCGAGCGCGCGGAGCTGGGCCGCGCGCATCTTCGCCAGCAGCGCGCCGGTGTCGTAGGCCGCGTCAGAGGCAACCTCGACCGTGGAGCCTTCCTTCATCGTCGGCGCGGGAATCCACGCGCCATACTGGAAGCGCCAGCGGAGGCTCTTCCCCTCCGCCGCCACGCGGAGATCGCCCAGCCCGCCCGCGATGGCGCCGGTGGTCGGGAGTTGCGCGGCGACCTTCGCGGAAGGCCCGCCCTCCGGCACGACGACCCGCGCGCCATCGCCCAGCAGGACGCCGAGCCGCGCGCCGGGATCGCTGGGAAGCCACAGCGTCCAAGCACGACCGGGAAAGCGCCCTTGAGCGGCGGCGAGAGCGTCCGCCCAGGCGGCGGGGTCCGCGCCAAGATCGCTCGCAGTGAGCGCGCCGCCATCCACCGCGCCCCAGGCGGCTTCGGACAGGAGTGGCGGCGCGGCGGGGTCATCGGCGACGAAGAGGCGCTGGCCCGAGTTCTGGGCGCGCAGAGCCTGGGAAGCCGCCAGGAGCAAGGCTTCGCGCGGGCCGGTGGAAGGGAGCAGGACGCGCACGGCCGGGGCATCCTTCATCGGCGCGATGAGCGTCATCCAGCCGCGCCGCGCCGCCTCCACCTGGGCCGCGTCGCGGTTGTCCGCGGGCACGAGGACGGCGGCGTCCACCGCCCGCAGATCGAGCGGGACGGGTTCGGGCGCGGCGACCTGGATGGGCGCGCCCTGGGCGGAAACCGCCAGGGGCGCGAGAAGAAGGAACAGGGCTGAGACGGGACGCATCCCTCTAGTATCCTGGAATCCCCATGCGCTTCACCGTCAAGCTCACCTCCTCCACCGGCGAGGTCCTGCTCAAGGACTTCGAAGCCGCGAATCCCGCGGAGGTCCGCGCCCGCGTGATGGCGGAGGGCGGCTTCCCGCTGGAGATCAAGCGTTCGGATTCCGCCTTCCGATCCACCGCGACCATCAAGGCCGAATCCCTCATCGTCTTCAACCAGGAGCTGCTGGCGCTGCTGAAGGCGGGCATCCCGCTGCTGCAGGCGCTGGAACTGCTGCTGGGTCACGGCAAGGACGCGCTGCTGCGGCGCTCGCTGGAAGCGGCCGTCGTCCATGTGCGGGAAGGCATGGCCTTCTCGGAAGCGCTGGAGCAGGCGGGCGGATTCCCGGCGGTGTATCGCAGCAACATCGTCGCCGGCGAGCGCAGCGGCACCCTGCCCGAAGTGATCGCCCGCTGGCTCTCCTTCCAGCAATTCGCCGCCCAGAGCCGCCGCCGCATCACGGAGGCGCTCTTCTACCCAGCCTTCCTCACCATCGTCCTCGGCATCGCGCTGGGCGTCGTCTTCAATGTGGTGCTGCCGCGCTTCGCGGAGTTCTACGCGTCCGGCGACACCCAGATGCCGCCGCTCACCGCCGCCCTGCTCCAGATCGGCAAGGTCTTCCACGCCACCTGGTGGCTGCAGATCCTCCTCGCCATCGCCGCCGTCTTCCTCGTGCGCTGGATGATGCGCGCCGAGGCCGGGCGCCGTTTCGGCGAGCGCATCATCCTCGCCATCCCCAAGCTGGGCACGCTCTATCGCATGTACCACTCTTCCGTCTTCTGCCGCACCCTCGGCGTGCTGCTCAACGGCGGCCTCCCCGCCGTGCAGGCCCTTGAAGTCGTCCAGCGGACGACGCCTTCGGAGCGGATGAAATCGCGCCTCGTCACCGTCACGGAGGCCGTGCGCGCCGGGTCCAGCCTCCACCTCGCGCTCGACCAGGCGAAGCTCATTGATCCGCTCGCCGTGGAAATGGTGCGCGTCGGCGAGCAGAGCAGCGCCCTGCCCGACATGCTCGACCATGTGGCCACCTTCTTCGACCAGGAAGTGGAGAAGGCCACCACCGCCGTCACGAGCCTCATCGGCCCCATCCTCATCCTCGCCATGGGCGTCATCGTCCTCATCCTGCTCCTGGCCGTCTACATCCCCCTCTTCAACGCGGGCAACGCGGTGAACTGAAAGCGAGTGAAGCCATGTGGTTTCTTCCGGTTCTTCCTCCTGGGCTTTTCTCGTCCCAGACTCCCGCGGCTCAAACCCCGACCCTCACCGCCCAATACCGAATCAAGGATCTTTCGGCGAAGGCGGAAAAGGGAGACACTTCCGCGGCCTTGGACTTGGCGGATGTCTACGAGAACGGCGAGGGAGTTCCCAAGGATCCCGCCAAAGCTTACGCCTGGTTCTCCAGAGCGGCGGAACTTGGCTCAACCCGTGGCCTGGAGATGGCCGGTTGGCACGAAATCAGTGGCGATGGCACCGCATTCGATCCCACGAAGGCCCTTGAATCCTTCCGGAAAGCGACCGCAGCGGGCAGTGGGTATGCAGCGCAACAGATCGGATGGATGTACGAGAAAGGGAAAGGCGTTCCCCAGGATGACGCCCAGGCTGTCGAATGGTATCGGCGTGCGATTCAACAGGGCGAAATGGATGCGTGCGGTTCCCTTGGTTGGCTCACCGAAACGGGCCGTGGCACCCCCAAAGACCTCGTCGCGGCCGCCAAGCTCTACTACCTTGGCGCGGAGGCGGGCGACTCCGTGTCCCAGGACAATCTCGGCTGGCTCTGCGTGAGTGGCGACGGAGTGACGCAGAAGAACTATCCACTCGCCATGAGCTTGTTCCAGAAGGCCGCCGCCCAAGGCAACGCGCGGGCGGAAGGGAATATCGGATACCTGTATGCCCATGGCCTGGGCGTCCCGGTGGATAAAGCGGAGGCGCTTCGCTGGTTCCGCAGATCCGCGGACCACGGGGATCTGAAGTCGCAGAGCCATCTCGGAGAAGTCTTTCTGAATGGCGAGTTCGGCGAACGAGATCCATCGAATTCCCTGCATTACGCCCTGCTCGCGGCGAAACAAGGGGACCGGAGAAGCTTTTCAACCCTCACGGCTGAAATCATCAGCCTTCCATCCCCCACTCCGGATGTGATGAAGGAGGTATTCCCCTTCCTGCTGGAACAAGCGGATAAGCAGGAGGCGGGCGCCATCATCCCACTCGGCCTCTGCTACCTGAAGGGCCTAGGAACCCAAGTGGATCTTGTTTCCGCGAAGGCCTGGCTTCTGAAGGGCGCGCAGGATCAAGGCCGCTCCGGGTTCCTGATGCCCGTGTCCCAATGGCTGAATTCCGGAGCGAATGGCTACCCGAAAGATCCCGCCATGGCCCGCGACCTCCTCCATGCGACCGCGCAAGCCGGAAACACCAGGGCAGCCACGATGTCAGCGATGCTCGAAACCGACCCTTCCAAATCCATCGGGGACCTGCGAACGCTCGCGAAAAGCGGCGATCCCATGGCCGCGTACGAGCTTGGCCTCCACTATCAGAATGGCGATCATGTGCCCTCGAATCCCAAGCTGGCCCTCAAACTCTTCGAGGAATCAGCGGCGAAGGGCAACATGGCCGCCATGTATCACCTTGGCGTCCTCTACCAAGGTGGGATTCTCGTGAAGCGCGATCCATCCAAGGCCACGGCCTGGTATCAAAAGGCCAAAGCCGCGGGATTCCCCCCTGCCGCGGCACGGTTCAACGAGGATGGATCGCTTCGGCCGCTGGACAATTCCAAGGTCATCGTCACATCGGTCACGACGACCGTACCCTAGAATCCAGGCCGGAATTTCTGCGCTCCTCACCCTGCTCTTGAGCGCCGCCATCCCCCTCTTCGACGCGGCAACGCGGTGAACTGAGCCCGGCGTTCCGGGCATACTTCGGGGATGGGCGCAGCCACCCGCCATAATCCGCCATGGTCCTGGATCGCGCCGATCTTCGGCGGGATCGCGCTAGTGTTGGCCTTCGCGGCGCCGGGCCTTCCCGGCCTCGTCGCGCTGCTGGTCGCCGGGCTCTTCGCCAGCGTGATCGCCGCCGTGCACCACGCGGAAGTGGTCGCGCACAAGGTCGGCGAGCCCTACGGCACCATCGTGCTCGCCCTGGCGGTGACCGCCATCGAGGTCGCGCTCATCGTCACGATGATGCTCGTCGGGGGCGAATCCACCACCGGCCTGCCGCGCGACACAGTCTTCGCGGCGGTGATGCTGATCCTCAACGGCATCATCGGCCTCAGTCTCTTCGCTGGAAGCCGTCGGCACACGATCCAGCGCTACCGCGTGGATGGCGTGACCGCCGCGCTGGCGACCCTGTCGGCGATCGTCGTGCTGACCCTCGTGCTGCCGAACTTCACCGCGACCCAAGGCCCGACCTACACGCCCTCCCAGCTGATCTTCATCTCGGTGGTCACGCTGGTGCTGTTCGCCTCCTTCACGGCGTTCCAAACGGGACGCCACCGCGAATACTTTTTGCCGGTGGACGACGCTCCCGATGACGGCGATCCGAAGGCCGAAGACCTCGCGCCGCCGCCGGGGCGGGCCGTCGCGCTCGCCAGCCTCGCCCTGCTGCTGATCAGCCTCGTCGTCGTCGTGCTGTCCGCCAAGAAGCTGGCACCCACCATGGAGGCGATGCTGGCCGCCGCGGGCGCGCCGAAGGCCGTGGCCGGCATCGTCATCGCGGCCATCGTGCTGATGCCGGAAGGCGTCGCCGCCGTGCGCGCCGCCATCGCCAACCGCGTGCAGACCAGCCTCAACCTCGCCATCGGATCGGCCATCGCCAGCATCGGCCTCACCATTCCCACGGTGTCACTGGTCGCGGTGGTCATGCACTGGCCCCTCGCGCTCGGCCTGGATGGCATGTCCACGGTCCTGCTTTTCCTATCGCTGTTCGTCGCCTCGATCTCGCTGCGCACCGGCAGGACCAACATCCAGCTCGCCATCGTCCACGCGGTGCTGCTGGGAACCTACCTGTTCCTCAGCTTCGTGCCCTGAACAGAGGCTTTCGGCTCTTGGCTTTGGACTTTCGCTGGCGCCGACACACCCCTTCCGTGTGGCATCGTTCCGGTCATCGAGGGTGACTTGATTTGCCTGGGAACCTCGCATGCCAGGTCCAGCGAAAGCCCAAAGCCGAAAGCCAAGGGCCTCACCTGTACTTCTTCTTCAGCCACTTCTGCGGGTCTTCGGGCTTGGCGAGGTGGCGGATCTCGAAGCCGAGGCGCGGGCCGTCCACGGTGTCGCCCACTTCGCCGACTTCCTCGCCGCCTTGCAGCACTTGGCCTTTGGCCACTTGAAGCGATTGAAGGTGCGTGTAGAGGCTGTACCAGCCGTCGCCGTGGTCGAGGATCACCATGGGGCCGTAGCTCTGGTAGGCCTCGGCGAAGACGACCTTGCCATCGGCCACGGCGCGGACCGGCGCGCCGAGATCGGCCTTCACCAGCACGCCCGTTTGCACCGTCTTGGTGTGGAACTTGGGATGGAGATGCTCGCCGAAACTCTCCGCGAGGCTGCCGGTGACGGGCTCGGGCAGGTCGCCGCGCAGGGCTTCGAAGTGGGCGCTGGGCACGAAGGCGTCGGGGCGCTTCTTGCCGAGCAGGTTGCCGAGCAGCCGCTCCAACTGGATCGCTTCTTCCTGCAATTCCGATTGGGCCTGCTTCTGCGCCTGCTCGTCCTCCGCGATGTGGTCGAGCGCGGCCTGCAGGCGGTCCTCCTGCACCTGGAGCGCGGCCTCGGATTGGGCGAGCTGCTGCTGCTGTCCCTGCAACTGGGTGAGCAGCGCCTTCATCGCGATGGCCTTTTCGCCAAGCTCGCCTTGAAGGACGCGGATGCGGTCCAGGCGCTTGCGCTCCTGCAGCCGCCACCACGCCAGCATGCGGCCGCGATCCAGATACTGGCGGAAATCCTCGAAGCTCGTGAGGAAGCCCAGTTCGCCCCAGGGGCCTTCGGCCTGCATCCAGCGCACCTGCTTCTTCAGTTCGCCGCGCAGCTTGTCCATCTCGCTTTGGATGGCCACCTGCTGCTTGGCGAGCGCGTCGGCTTCCGCGAGGGTCGCGTCCCGCTGCAGGCGCGCGCTCTCGGTCTGCGCGCGCACGCGGTCGCGCTGAAGCTGGATGCCCTGCAGATCCACCAGCACGCCCTTGCGGCGGCGGCCCAAATCCTGGAGCTGCTGGTCCACTTGAGCCTGCCGCGCCTTCAACGCCTCCAGCCGCCGCTTGAGCGCGGCGGGATCGCTGGGCGCTTGAGCGACAAGGCTCGCGCCCGTGAGCGTCAGGGCGAGCGTGAAGGGAAAGCGCCTCACCCCTTGCCCTTCGGCTTGCCGGTCCCGCGCTTGGCCCCGACCTTGGAACCAGAACTCGGATCAATGAAGAGGACGAGGAAGCCCAGCAACAGCGGCCCGCCGATGGACAGCAGCAGTCCGCTCGCGGAGAAGGGGTCCGTCGGCAACTGGCCCGAAGGCAGCAGGCGATGGAGCGTGGACACGGCGCTCACCTGGCCCGCGCTGAGGCCGAGGTCGGGGCCGAAATCCACGAAGTACTGGAGGCGCGATCCCACCTCCCGCAGCAGCAGCGCGAGCAGCAGGCCGAGGCCTGGATTGGAGCGCAGCAGGCGCATGAGGATCATCGCCCAGAGCAGGAGCTGGAGGCCGAGCAGCAGCGCGAGCCCATCCGCCTTCAGGAGTTCGCCGGGGAAGACATGGCCCGTGAGGCGCAGGGCCGCGGCCCACACGGGCAGCAGCATGATCTGGCTGAGGAAGAGCCCGTGGAGAAACGCCAGGAAGACGCCCGCCGTGAGCCCCGCGTAGCGCTCGCCCCGCGCGCTCGCGCCCGCCTGGGAGGCGAGCGGAAAGCAGCCGCCCAGCAGCACCACCAGCGGCACCGCCGCGTAGATCAGCGCGCGCAGATTGCCGGTGACATAGGTTTCCAGCGTGTCCATGCCCAGCGGCACCGGCGTGCCGAACACCACGAGCGTGGAGCCTCCATCCCCCGCCTGGCCCTTCACCGCCATGAAGACGAGGCCCGCCAGGAAGAGGAAGACAAGCGTCCAGACGATGCGCAGTTTCGAGCTGCCGAAGCGGTCCATGAAAGCTCCTAAGAACGAGGCGTGGTGGCGTGGGGGCCGAGGATGCGGGAGATGGCGGCGGCGGCTTCGTCCATGCGCGAAGGATCGGCGAGGGCGATGAAGACCGTGTCCTCCCCCGCGACGGTGCCCGCGATGAGGTGCGCGGGCGCGTGTTCATCGAGCGCGTAGGCCGTGGCGGGCGCGAAGCCCGGCGCGGTCTTGAGGACGAGGAGGTTGGGCGGCGCGCGGCGGATCTCCACCTCGCCCAGATCGCCCGAGGACTCCACGCGTTGGTAGCGGCCATCATGCTTGCGCACGCCGAGCTTCTTCAGGTGCCGGGAAAGGGTCGGCTGGGTGAGCGCGTGTCCCTGCCGCGCGAGCAGCGCCTGGAGATGCGCCTGGTCGCTGATTTCGTGGGATTCCAGCAGGTGAAGGATGAGCTCGTCGGGTCGCATATGCAGGTCTTATGCAGGGTATCCCACCTGGACGGCCTTGAAAAAAGGCTTGCGCGCTTTGTTTCTATTTGCATATTATTCAATTTAGACGCCGGATTATGCGAATCCATGCGCCTCTATGCACGGATTCTCCATGAGCCCCGTTCCCGCCCTATTGCCGACCTACGCGCCCTTCCCCTTCCATCTGGTTCGGGGCGAAGGCGACCGCGTCTTCGACGACCAGGGCGGCGCGTGGGTGGATTTCTACGGCGGCCACTGTGTCGCGGGCACGGGCCACGCCCATCCCAAGGTGGCGGAAGCGCTGGCCGCGCAAGCGAAGGCGCTGGTCTTCTATTCCGCCGCGGGCGACCTCGCCATCCGCCATGAAGCCGCCGCCCGGCTCACGGCCTTCGCGGGCATGGCCTCGGTCTTCTTCTGCAACAGCGGCGCGGAGGCGAACGAGGCCGCGTTGAAGGTGGCCATCCAACTCACGGGGCGGAAGAAGCTCGCCGCTTTCGACGGCGCCTTCCACGGCCGCACGCTGCTCGCCCTCTCCGCCACGGACGCGCCCGCACTGAAAGCTCCGCTCGACGGCCTGCTCGCGCCGGTCACGCGGTTGCCCTTCAACGATGCCGCCGCGTTGGAGGCCGCCGACTTCTCCGGGTTGGCCGCCGTCATCGTGGAACCCATCCAGAGCATGGCCGGTGTGCGGGAGGCGGATGCCGCGTGGCTCATGGCCTTGCGGACCAAGTGCGACGCGGGCGGCTGCCTGCTCATCTTCGACGAAGTGCAGACGGGCATGGGCCGCCTCGGCGCGCCCTTCGCGACTCAGGTTCATGGCGTGAAGCCGGATCTGCTCACTTCCGCGAAGGCCCTCGCCAGCGGCGTGCCCATGGGCGCGGTGCTGATGACGGAGGCCATCGCCGCCGCGTTGAAGCCCGGCGACCTCGGCTCCACCTTCGGCGGCGGCCCGCTAGCCTGCGCGGCGCTGCTCGCGACGCTGGCGGTGATCGAAGAGGAAGGCCTCATGGCGCGCGCGCGCGCGGCGGAAGCCAGTCTCCGCGCGGGGTTGGATGGGCTCGTCGCCGTGCGGGGCCGCGGGCTGCTGCTCGGATTGGAGACCGAGCGCGCCGCGGCGTTGAAGGCGCACCTCTTCGCCAACCGCATCCTCGTCGGCGGATCGAGCGATCCCGCCGTGCTGCGCCTCATGCCGCCCCTCACGGTGACGGACGCCTCCCTCGACGCGTTGCTCGACTCCATCCACGCCTTCGTCTCGGTGGCCGCATGAAGACCTTCACGCGGATACGCGATCTCGGCCCGAACGGCGTGGAGGAAATCCTCGCGAGAGCCGCGGCCTGGAAGCAGACTCCTCCGGGCGCGATCTTCCGGGACAAGCTCCTCGCGATGGTTTTCTTCAACCCCTCGCTCCGCACCCGCGCGAGCTTCGAGGCGGCCATGCTGCGGCATGGCGGGAACGCCCTCGTGCTCGAAGTGGGCAACGGCGCGTGGAAGCTGGAGGATCGCGACGGTGTCGTGATGGATTCCGACCGGGCCGAGCACATCAAGGAAGCCGTGCCCGTCCTCGCGCAGTACGCGGACGCGCTGGCGGTGCGCGCCTTCTCCTCCGGCGTGTCGGACGCGGAAGACGAACGGGACTCCGTCATCAACGCCTTCCGCGCCCACAGCCCCGCGCCGCTCATCTCCATGGAAAGCGCGCGCGAGCACCCCTGCCAGGGCCTCGCCGATCTGCTGACGGTGCGGGAGGCCTTCGGCACGACGAAGGTGCCCGTCACCCTCACCTGGGCGCCGCACATGAAGCCGCTGCCCAAGGCCGTGCCCAACTCCTTCCTGCTCACTGCCGCGGCCTGCGGCGCGGACATCACCGTCGCCGCGCCCGAAGGCTACGAGTTGACGGCGGAAGTCCGCGCGGAAGCCGAAGCCTACGCCAAGGCCACCGGCGGAAGCATCCGCCACACCACGGACCAAGCGGCGGCACTCAACGGCGCGAAAGTCGTCTGCGCCAAAGCCTGGGGACCGGCGACCGGCGCGACTCCGGCGCCGATGGACGCGCTCAAGGCCTGGATGCCCACCGCCGCGCACCTGGAGAAGGCCGACGACCCCATCTTCCTCCACTGCCTGCCCGTGCGACGCAACCTCGAAGTCCACGACAGCGTCCTCGACGGCCCCTGGAGCCGCGTCGTGCAGGAGGCGGGCAACCGCTTCCATGTGCAGCGCGCCCTGCTCGCCTCCTTGCTCGCGGAGTCCTGATGCCTCTTCACCACGATCCCTACGAACTGCTCCACTCTGCCGCGGCCTATGTGCGGCGCTTCCGCGGCCGCACCTTCGTCGTGAAGGTGGGCGGCGCGCTGCTGGAGGACCGCGCCGTGTCCCGGGCGCTCTGTCGGCAGATCGCGCTGCTGTGGAGTTTCTCCATCCCCGTCGTGCTCGTGCATGGCGGTGGCCCCGCGCTGGACGCGCTCTGCACCAAACTCGCCCTGCCCGTTGAGAAGGTGGGCGGGCGGCGCGTGACGAGTCCCGCGGTGCTGGAAGCCGCGCAGATGGTGCTCGCCGGCACGGAGCACACCCGCCTCCTCGCGGACCTGCGCGCCTGCGGCGTGCCCGCCGTGGGTCTCAGCGGCGTGGACGCCGGACTGCTCAAGGCCATCAAGCGGCCGCCGGTGGCCACCGCCTCCGGTCCCGTGGACTTCGGCCTCGTGGGCGATGTGGAAGCGGTGGATCCCGCCGTCATCGAGCGTCTGCTGGAAGGCGGCTTCCTCCCCGTCGTCGCGCCGCTGTCCGGCGATGACGCGGGCGCGGTCTACAACACCAACGCCGACACCGTGGCCGCGGAGCTCGCGCTCGCCCTGAAGGCCGAGAAGCTCGTCTTCGTGCTGGACGCGCCGGGAGTGCTGAAGGACGCGACGAAGCCCGAGTCGCTCATCCCGCACCTCACCCTCGACGCGCTCGACGCGCTCGACGCCGAAGGCGCGCTGAAGGGCGGCATGGCGCCCAAAGCCGCGGCCATCCGTCGCGCGCTCCAGGGCGGCGTGCCCGCGGCCCATCTCGTGGGCGGCACGGCGGAAGCGCTGCTCACGGAAATCTTCACCAACGAAGGCAGCGGGACGATGGTGGAGGCCAGCGCGTGAACGCGAAATCACTCCTCGAACAGCTCGTCGCGACCCCGAGCGTTTCCGGCGAGGAAGGCGCCCTCGCGGATTTCCTCCAGGATCTGCTCGCCTCCAAGGGCGCGAAGGTCCAGCGGCAGAGTCACAACCTCTGGTTCGAGATTGGATCTGGCGGACCGAGGCTCCTGCTCAACACCCATCTCGACACCGTGCCGCCCTGCGCGGGCTGGAGTGGCGATCCCTTCAAGCCGGAGTGGCGGGGCGACCGCCTGCACGGCCTTGGCGCCAACGACGCCAAAGGCTGCCTCGCCGCGATGACGATGACGGCGCTGCGGCTCCTCGAAAGCGGCCTCGATCACGGCACGGCGGTTTTCGCGTTCACGGCGGAGGAAGAGACGGGCGGCGCGGGCGTCGCGACCGTCCTGGACCAGCTCGGGCCGCTGGATGGCGCGGTGGTCGGCGAACCCACGGGCCTCCAGATCTGCGCGGCCCAGCGCGGCCTGCTCATGCTCCGCTGCACCGCGAAGGGCGAAGCCGCCCACGCGGCGCACGCGCATACGCTCGGGGCGGTGAACGCGGTCCACAAGGCGGCCCGGGACATCCTCAAGCTGGACGGCCTGCGCTTCGAGCCCCACGCGCTGCTGGGCGAGACGCGGGCGCAGGCGACGATGATCGCGGGCGGCAAGGCGCGCAACCAGGTGCCGGACGCCTGCGAATTCTTCGTGGATTTGAGGACGACGCCGAACCTCGATCACGACGCGCTCGCTTCCGCCATCGCCGCGGAGCTGGAAAGCGACACGGCCATCCACTCCCGGCGCTACTTGCCGAAGGCCACCGACCCCGCGCATCCGCTGGTGCGGGCGGCGCTCCGGGCCGCTGGGCGCAAGGGGCCGGTGGGCAGCGCCACCGCGTCGGACTGGGCCTTCCTCGGCGACATCCCGGCCGTGAAGGTCGGTCCCGGCGACACGCACCGCAGCCACCGGGCGGATGAATTCCTCCGGATCGCGGAATTGGAGGCGGGCCTCGCCTTCTACCAGACCCTCGTGCCCGCCTTCCTGAAGGAGGCCGTGCATGTCTGAAACGCTCTGGGCCAAGGGCGGATCGGTGGATGCCCTCGTCCACCGCTTCACCGTCGGCGACGATCCGATCAGCGACCTCGCGCTGCTGCCCTTCGATTGCCTGGCGAGCGCCGCCCACGCCCGCTCCCTCGCAGCCGCAGGGCTCCTGCCCGCGCCGGACGCGGCGGCGTTGGTGGCCGAATTGGCGAAGCTCCACGCCACCTCCGCTTCGATGGTCATTCCGCCGGAGTTGGAGGACGGTCACACCCTGCTGGAGACCAAGCTCACCGAGGCGCTCGGCGAGATCGGCGCGAAGATCCACCTCGGGCGCAGCCGCAACGAGCAGGTGGCGCTGGCGCTGCGGCTCTGGATGCGGGCCGCGATCCTCGATCTCGGCGAAGACGCCGCCGCGCTCGCCGACGCGCTGCTGGCCTTCGCCGCGAAGCATGGCGACGCGCCGCTCCCGGGACTCACACACCTCCGCCGCGCCATGCCCAGCAGCTTCGGGCTCTGGGCCGAAGGCTTCGCCGAGGCGTTGCTGGAAGAACTGGAGGCACTGCCCGCCTTGGACGCGCGCCTCGATCGTTCGCCCGCCCATTCCGCTGCGGGTTTCGGCACGCCCCTGTCCTTCAACACGGCGGAGGCAGCGGCCCGGCTCGGCTTCTCGAAGATCCAGCGCAATCCGCTCGATGTGCAGAATTCCAGGGGCCGTCACGAAGGCGCGCTCCTCGCCTGGCTGTCGAGCCTCAGCCTCACGCTCGAAAAACTCGCGTGGGATGGCTGCCTCTACGGCAGCGAGGGCTTCGGGTTTCTCAAGCTGCCCGTCGCGTTCACGACGGGCTCCAGCCTCATGCCCCAGAAGCGCAATCCCGACGCGCTCGAACTGGCGCGGGCGCGGGCGCGGGAGATCCGCGGCCTCGCGGGCACGGTGGAGCGCATCGGCGGCGGACTGCCCAGCAGCTACCACAGGGACTTCCAGCTCCTCAAGAAACCCTTGATGGACGCCGTCCGGATCGCCCTCGACACGATGGCGGTGTTGACCCAGCTCGTGAA
>CAYYJN010000026.1:21713-26721 GCA_964472275.1 uncultured Solibacteraceae bacterium | reverse complement strand
CTTTTTTTTGCGCGCGCTTGTGCTGCACGGCGGGTGCAACCGGACCTGATTCCCCGCGACTTACCTCTTCATGGCGCGGTGGGAGGACAATGGCTCCATGTCCTTCGTCCACTTGCACACGCACACCGAGCACAGCCTGTTGGATGGACTCACGCGCATTCCCGATCTCGTCAAGAAGGCGGTGGACACGGGCATGCCCGCCGTCGCCGTCACGGACCACGGGAACATGTTCGGGATGATGAAGCTCTTCGACGCCTGCGAAAAGACGGCGGACAAGGACGGCAACTGGGCCGTGAAGCCCATCCTCGGCTCGGAAGTCTATGTGGCGCCGCGTACCCGCTTCGACCGCAAGTTGGAGGCCAAGAACCTCAGCGGCGAAGAGGGCATCGAGGACTGCGTGGACCCAAGCGGATCCCGCGACGCGGGCTACCACCTCGTGCTGCTGGCGAAGAACGCGACCGGCTTCGCGAACCTCTCCAAGCTCGTCAGCGCGGGCTTCACCGAAGGCTTCTATTACAAGCCGCGCATTGACAAGGATCTGCTCAAGGAGCACAGCGAAGGCCTCATCGCCCTCACGGCCTGCCTCGGCGGCGAAGTCCAGGCCCGCATCCTCCAGAACCGGCTCGATCAAGCCGAGAAGGTGGCACGCGAATTCCGCGACATCTTCGGGGACGACTTCTATCTGGAGATTCAGGACCAGGGGATCCAGAAGGAGAAGGACATCATCCCCTACCAGATCGAGCTGTCGAAGAAGACCGGCATCCCGCTCGTGGCGACCAACGATTCGCACTATCTGAATCACGAGGACGCCGACCTCCACGACACGCTGCTCTGCATTGGCACCAAGGCGCTCAAACGCGCCGAGCGCCGCATGCGTTTCGGCACGGACCAGTTCTTCGTGAAGACGCCGGAAGAGATGGCGAAGGTCTTCCCCGACAATCCGGAATTCCTCCAGCGCACGCTGGAGATCGCCGCGAAGGTGGATCTCTTCCCCATCACGCGCAAACCCGCCACGCCCACCTTCCCGGTGCCCTCCGGCCACACGCTGGAGAGCTACTTCGTCGAGGTCTCGCGGGAGTGGTTCGAGAAGCGCCTGGCCGAATGCCGCCCGCTCTGGCAGTCGGGCCAGTTGAAATACGCGGAAGCGAAGTATCGCGAGCGCCTCGACTTCGAGCTGAACACCATCCTCAGCATGGGCTTCCCCGGCTACTTCCTCCTGGTGTGGGACTTCATCGCCAAGGCCCGCGACATGGGCGTTCCGGTCGGCCCGGGCCGCGGTTCCGCCGCGGGTAGCATCGTCGCCTGGGCGCTGAAGATCACTGACATTGATCCCATGCAGTACGACCTGCTCTTCGAGCGCTTCCTCAACCCCGAGCGCGTGACGATGCCCGATGTGGACATTGATTTCTGCCGCGATGGCCGCCAGCGCGTCATTGACTATGTGACCGAGAAATACGGCAACGCGCGCGTCTCGAACATCATCACCATCAACCAGCTCAAGACCAAGGCCGTCATCAAGGATGTGGCGCGCGTCTTCGAGAAGGACTTCGCCTGGGCCAACGAGCTGACCAAGCTCGTGCCTCAAGTTCCCGGCCAGCCCATGAGCGTGGGTCAGGCCCTGCGCGAATCCGACAAGCTCCAGGAGCGCTACGCCACCGATCCTGAAGTGAAGAATGTCCTCGATATCGCCACCAAGCTCGAAGGCCTCGCCCGCAACACCGGCGTCCACGCGGCGGGCGTCATCATCGCGCCGGATGACCTCACCAAGTTCGCGCCGCTCGCCAAGGACTCCCGCAGCGGCACGGTGATGGTGCAGTACACGATGACCGAAGCCGAGCGCGCTGGGCTCCTGAAGATGGACTTCCTTGGCCTGGAGACGCTGACGCAGATCGAGAAGATCCAGGGCTACATCGCCGACCGCCACGGCGCGCCCGTGGACATGCTCAAGATCCGCACCTTCGACGACAAGAAGACCTACCAGCTCTTCGCCAATGGCGACACGGATGGCATCTTCCAGTTCGAATCCGGCGGCATGAAGCAGCTCCTCCGCCAGCTCGGCCCCGACCGCTTCGACGACCTCATCGCCCTCAACGCGCTCTTCCGTCCCGGCCCGCTGGGCGCGGGCATGGGCACCACCTATGTGGAGCGCCGCCACGGCCGCGAGCCCGTCACCTACGCGTTCCCGGTGTTGGAGCCCATCCTGGCGCCCACCTACGGCGTGATCCTCTACCAGGAGCAGGTCATGCAGATCGCCTCCGCCATCGCCGGGTATTCGCTCGGCGAGGCGGACATGCTGCGCCGCGCCATGGGCAAGAAGGACAAGGCCAAGATGGCGAAGGAGAAGGACAAGTTCATCGCCCAGGGCAAGGCGAGGGGCTTCCCCGAGAAGCCCGTGGCCGAGCTCTTCGACCTCATTGAATACTTCGCGGGCTACGGCTTCAACAAGAGCCACTCCGCCGCCTACGCGATGGTGGCGTACGAGACCGCCTACCTGAAGGCCAACCACCGCGTGGAGTTCATGGCGGGCCTGCTCTCCACCAAGAGCGAGCGCACGGACGATGTGGTCAAGTACATCCAGGACTGCCGCGACCAGGGCCTATCGGTGCTGGGGCCGGATATCAACGAATCCGGCCTGGACTTCACCATCACCGGCGACCGCCAGATCCGCTTCGGGCTCCGGGCCGTGAAGGGCCTGGGCGAGGCGGCGCTCACCGCCATCCTTGAGGCGCGCAAAACCGAAGGCCGCTTCCAGGATCTCTTCCACGCGCTGAAGAGCACGGACCTCACCAAGGCCAATCGCAAAGTCTGGGAATGCCTCATAAAGGCCGGAGCCTTCGATTCGCTCGAAAGCCACCGCGCCGCGCTGCTCCAGGGTTTGCCGGACGCGCTCTCCGCCGCGGCCACGGGCGCCGAGGCGGGCGAAGGCATGATGAGCCTCTTCGACGACGCCGAAATGGCGAGCCTCAGCGCCGAATGGCGGCTCCCTGAGGATGTGGAGCCCATGGACCGTCGCGCGCGCCTCGGCGCGGAGAAGGAGACCTTGGGCCTCTATGTGTCCGGCCATCCGCTGGACGAATTCACGGACGCGCTGAAGGTCCACACCGTCGGCTCCCTCGCGCGCCTCTCGGAGCAGGTGACGGCGGGCCTCCTCCGCGACCGCGACGAGGTGACCATCGGCGCCATGGTGTCCGGCGTGCAGTTCAAGACCAACAAGCAGGGCGCGCCCTGGGCCATCCTCCAGGTGGAGGATCCCGGCGGCAAGCTGGAGGTCCTGCTCATGGCCCAGCTCACCAAGCGCGGGGACTGGAAGAACAAGCTCGCGCCCTTCGCCGAGTACCGCCACCTCGCCGTGCCCGACGCGTTGCTGCGCATCACCGGAGATCTGCGCGTGGAGACCGTCGCCGCCAACGACGAAGAAGACGAGGACCGCACGGTGCTCAAGCTCTTCGCCACCCGCATGGAGGAGCTGGAGGGCTACCAGGGCAAGGGCTTCACCGGCGCCGTCATCCGCCTCCCCCAAGGCGAATGCCCCCCCAACCTCATACGCGCTCTCGCCGACCACAAAGGCGACCTGCCCATCACCTTCGAATACCGCTCCAAAGAAGGCCTCGTCGCCCGCGTGAAGGCAGGCGCGGACCTGGGCCTGAAACACGACCCCGACCTCGCGGAAAAGCTGGCGAAGAGCTGCGGCTGCGGGTTGAGTTGGATGTATTGAGTAGAATTTCTTCACTAATGGAGCGTTGATGGAAATCGCAATGGGCATCGGCGCAGCGGCGCTTTTCTTGGCTTTTTGGATTGTGCCCGTGGTGCTTGGTGTTCGCGTCGCCGCTGCCAAAGGCGTATCCCCTCACTGGATGTGGTTTGGGTTGCACCCTTTCGGGGCCTGGATCGCTTTTCTCGTGATCCGGTTCGGCGTCCGGCCGCGGAAGCGCTGTCCGCAATGCGCCGAAACGCTCTTGAGTCACGCGAAGACCTGCGCTTATTGCGGGCATTCTTTTGATGATTCGAAGCATGAAGCAGAGGTTCCGCCAGTGACATCGCGGCGAACCTGGATCGTCGTCGGCGCCGTGGCGGTGGGCTTCCTGCTCATGATGGGTGCTTTTGCAGCGACGGCTTTCACCATGGCTTCCGACGGCTTCGATCAAAGCGAAGTGGTCCGCCAAGCTTTAGCACGGGCGCAAAGCGATGCCACGCTCCAAGTCCGGATCGGCGCTCCGATTGAGAAAGGCCGGATGAGTTCAGGCACGATCAATGATTCCGGCCCGAGCGGGTCCGCGGATCTTGAGATTCCACTACACGGTCCCAAAGGGCATGGAGATCTCTACGCGGTGGCCGCCAAGTCCGCGGGGGTTTGGTCCTTCACGACGCTCGCATTCCAACAAGAGGGCTCATCAGAACGGGTGGATCTGCTCAAGGAGGTTCCACCTGCTGCGCCTTCCTCCGTGAGCAAGTGAGCAAATAGACCCATGCACACCCTCCTCCGCTTCCTCTTTTCCGCCATCGGCCTTCTGGTCGCGGCCTTCTTCGTGCCGGGGGTCCATGGCGGGCCCTTCCTGGAGCTCCTGGTGGTGGCGGTGATCCTGGGTGCGCTGAACGCGACGCTGGGGCTGCTGCTCAAGTTCATCGCCTTCCTGCCAAACTTCTGCACCTTCGGTTGCCTGGGGCTCTTCATCAACGGCCTCGTCTTCTGGGCGGCGGGCGCGCTGTCCTCGAACCTGGGCCTCCACTTCCGGGTGGACGGCTTCTGGGCCGGCTTCTTCGGCGCCCTCGTCTCCAGCGCCGTCGCGGGTATCCTCGGGTGGATCTTCCTGCCGAAGAAGGATGATGATCGGCGCGAGCGTGAGCCGAAGGTGAAGGTCATCAATCCGTAGAAAACTTGAACCACAGAGACACGGAGGCACAGTGGGAAGCTGGTGCCAAGAACCTCTGCGCCTCCGAGTCTCCGTGGTTCAAATCTTCATTCCGCCATCCAGAAGAACACCGCCGTGAGCCGCCGGTCTTTCATGTC
>CAYYJN010000026.1:0-21613 GCA_964472275.1 uncultured Solibacteraceae bacterium | reverse complement strand
ATCTTCATTCCGCCATCCAGAAGAACACCGCCGTGAGCCGCCGGTCTTTCATGTCACGGCCGAAGTAGCGGGTGGCGCTGTGGACGAGGGCGGCTTTGTAGACGACGAGGCGGTTGTAGCGGTTCTCCAGTTCCATCTCCGGCGCCCAGGCTTCCAGAGGCATCTTGCTGGTGCCCAGCGCGTCCACGAGGTTCGTCGCGGGGGGCTGGACCATGTTGCCGCCGAGCTTGCCGTCGCGCAGGCGCAGGCGGAAGAAGGTGGTGCCCGTCGCCTCGGGCGGTTTCGGGTTCAGGTAGATGACGGCGGCGTAGCGGCAGAGCGCGAGGCTGTCCGTGTGCGGCCGCGGCCCGCTTTCGTCGCGGCCCACTAGCTGGAAGCAGTTGTGGTTCAGCGTCGCGCCTTCGGGCATCGTGCCCTGCCACAGCCGCTTCGCGCCCGTCGCCTGCTTCACGAAGGCCTCGATGGGTTCCAGCTCCTCGGGCGTCAGCGCGATGAGCGCGCGCATGCCCGGCCAGGGCTCGGCCTTGTGGGGGAAGCCGTGGATCCAGTCCTCCCGCGAAAACGCCCGCGCGATGACGCCTTCCGGGTCCTTCAACGCCTGGTCGAGGATCCAGTAGTCGCGGCCCTCCTGGGGCTTGCGGTAGAGCAGGGGCGTGGGCATGGGTCTACGGTAGCGGGTCAGGCGTCAGGCGTCAGGCGTCAGGCGTCAGGCGTCAGGCGTCGGGCCTCTTTTCAAGCCGGGGCGCAGGGCCGTGGTCCCCCGCTTGGCACCAAGGCCCGAAGCCTGACGCCTGAAGCCTGACGCCCAAGTTGAGCTACGATTTCTCCAAACCTATGTCCAAAGCCCGCAACCTCCTGATCCTGCTGACGGCCATCAACCTGGTCAACTATGTGGACCGCTCGGTGGTCGCGGCGGTGCTGGACCCGCTGGGCAAAGGGCTCGCGCTCAACAACGAGCAGCTCGGCAGCCTCACCTTCGTCTTCCTCATCGTCTACATGGTCGCGGCGCCGGTCTTCGGCGTGCTCGCGGACAAGTACCACCGGCCGCGCCTCGTGGCCTTCGGCGTCGCGCTGTGGAGCCTCGCCACGGCGGGCGCGGCCTTCGTCCACAGCTACCACGCGCTGCTCTTCACGCGCTCGCTGGTGGGCGTGGGCGAGGCGGCCTACGCGGTGATGGGTCCGGCGCTGCTGGCGGATTCCTTCGCCGAAGACGAGCGCGCCTCCAAGTTCACCTGGTTCTACATGGCGCTGCCCATCGGCTACGCCGTGGGCTACGGCGTGGGCGGCTTCCTCGCCCAGCACTACGGATGGCGCTCGGCCTTCCTGGTGGTGGGCCTGCCGGGCCTGCTCTTCGCGGGGTGGATGGCCATGCAGGCGGACCCCGCGCGGGGCGGCTTCGATTCGGCGCAGGACACGGTGAAGGACGAGCCGTTCTTCAACCGCATCGGCGCGATCTTCAAGAACCGTATCTGGCTCGCCTGCACGGCGAGCTATGTGGCCTACACCTTCGTCATGGGCTCGCTCAGCTACTGGGCGCCGGCCTTCCTTTCCCGGCGCTTCGGCGTGGGCACGGGGCAGGCGGGGACGGCGTTCGGCGTGATCGTGCTCATCACGGGCTTCGTCGGCACCTTCGCGGGCGGCGCGCTCACGACGAAGCTGCAACGCCGCTGGGCGGACGCGGGCGTGTGGATCAGCGGGCTGACGCTGCTGGTCTCGGTGCCCATCGTGTTCCTGAGCCTGCGGGCGGGGAGCCTGCACTTGGTCTACGGCCTCTTCTTCGCCGCGCTGCTGCTGCTCTTCGTGAACACGAGCCCGGTGAACGCGCTGACGGTGAGTTGCCTGCCCGCCAGCGTGCGCGCCACGGGCACGGCGGTGAATGTGTTCCTCATCCACCTGCTGGGCGACGCCATCAGCCCCACGCTCATCGGCCTGCGGACGGATCATCTGCAAGGCGCGGGCGTGGACCCCGGCCACGCGCTGGCGGGGGGCATGCTCATCGTCGTGCCCGCGCTGGTGCTGTCGGGGGTGGCGCTGTGGTGGGCCCGTGGCTGGAAGCCGGGCCACGCCGACGCATGAAGGCCGCGAGCATCCTGTCGCGGCTGCTGGGCGGCCTCTGGTTCCGGCGGATGAAGCTCGAAGGGCCGCCGCTGCCGCAGGGGCCGGTGCTGCTGCTGCTGAACCACCCCAACGCGCTGCTGGACCCGATGGTGGCGGCGGCGCTGCTGCCGCGCACGCCGCGCTTCGTCGCCAAGGCGACGCTGTGGAAGCAGCCGGTGCTGCGGCCCTTCCTCGCGCTCTTCAAGCCGATCCCGGTCCATCGCGCCCAGGAGGGCGGCGATGCGGACGCCACGGCCAAGACCTTCGCGGCGGTGCACGAGGCGTTCGCGAAAGGCGACATGGTCGGCCTCTTCCCCGAAGGCATCAGCCACGGCATGGCCGATCTCGCGCCGCTGAAGACGGGCGCGGCGCGGCTGGCGCTGTCCTTTGAAGGCGCGCTCTCCGTCGTGCCCGCGGGCCTCGTCTACGGCGAGCGGCGCCTCTTCCGCCAAGGCGTGCTGCTGCGCGTGGGCGAGGCCGTGCCCTTCGCGGATCTGAAGGCGAAGGGTCTCGATCCCGAGAATGTGCGGGCCTTCACGAGCCGCATCCGCGAGGCGCTTTCGCCCCTCACGCTGCATGGGCGCGAAGCTGAACGGCTCAAGCTCGCGCAAAATCTCGCGTGGATGCTCGCGGACGCGGCCTCTCCGGTTTCCGATCTCGAAGCCTTCCGCCGTCGCGTGCAGGGCCTGCTACCGAAGCTGGAGGCGATGGGCGCCGAAGATCGCGCGCGCCTGCGGCACCGCGTGCGCGCGGCGCATCGCTGGTTGCGGCGGAGCGGCCTGCGGCCCGACCAGGTGGGCCATCCCTATCCCTTTCAGGAAGTCGCCCGCTGGATTCCCCGCGCGGGTCTGCGGCTTCTCCTCACGCCGCTGCTGCTGCCCTTCGCGCTGCTCTTCGCGCCGCCGGTGTGGATCGTGGATCGCGCCGTGCGCGCGCTGGCGCGGGAAGTGGACATGGTGGCGACGACGGGCCTCCTCGCGGGGCTCGCGCTGCTGTTGGCCTGGACGGGCGGGCTCGCATGGCTGCTCCATCACGAAGGAATCGCGGGGTGGCTCGCGCCGTTGGCGTGGGTTCCCGCCTTCCTGGGCCTGCGTCTCCTGGAGCGTCTCAAGGAGGATCTCCAGGCCGTGCGCGGCTTCCGCGCCCGCCGGGCGCACGCCGCGCCCCGCCTGCTGGAAGCCAAGCGCATGTTGCTGGAGGCCTTCCCGGAGCTGGGATGAAGGCAGCCTCCAGCCTCCAGCCTGCCCAACGCCTTCCCCTTCCCGCGATAATGAACACGCTCCCCGGAATCCCATGGACACCTTCCTCCGCAACCGCCGCAAGGCCCCCCAGCGCCGCTCGATGGACGCGCGGTGGGCCGAGGCGGATCTCGATCCGGAATGGCTCTCCTTTTTGAATCTCGCGGCGAAGAGCTGGAAGGCCGACGCCGCGGCGCTGCGCCTCAAGTTGCCCAGCGGCGCGTGGGCGTTGGGCCGCGTGGGCGCGGACGCGCCAGGCATGGACGAAGTGGCGGCGCTGGAACTGGAGTTGACGGGTCCCGCCGCGCTCGAAGGCGATCTGCGCGCGTCGAAGGAATGGACGGCGTTGAGCGGCCAAGGCTGGCGCTCCCTCGCCGCGTTCCTCATCCCCGAGGGAGACGAGGCCGCGGGCAGCCTTTGGCTGTTCCGCGCGGAGCCCCAAGCCTGGAGCGCGGAGGACGAGGAGGCCCTGGCGCTGCTTTCGGAACAGGCCGCGCACCTGCACCGCCTCAAGCGCGAGCTGGGCGGAACCCACGGCGATGAGGTCCACTACCGGACGATGTTCCACGCGATGACTGAAGGCGTCGTCTTCATGGACAAGACCTTCCGCATCCTCAAGCTCAACCCCAGCGCCGAGCGCATCCTCGGTTACACCGAGGGCGAGCTGGTGGGCCGCGACAGCGCGGGCGAAAAGCTCACCGCCATCCACGAAGACGGCAAGCTCTACAGCGATGAGGAACATCCGAGCCGCCGCACGCTGGCGACGGGCAAGCCCATCACCGGCCTCGTGCAGGGCCTCCGCCGCGTGGACGGGCGGCACACTTGGATCAGCATCAACGCGCAGCCGCTCCAGCACCCGTGGGAGGAAAAGCCCCACGGCGTCGTCGTGTCCTTCTCGGACATCACGAAGCTGAAGGAAGCCGAGGAGCGCCTGAAGGCGGAGGCCGCTCAGGACATGCTCACGGGCCTGCCCAACCGGCGGGAGTTCATGAAGGCCTTCGCCAAGGCCCTCAACACGGCCAAGCGCCACAGCGACCCCTTGAGCCTGTGCGTGTGCGACCTCGACCGCTTCAAGCAGGTCAACGACACCTACGGCCACGCCACCGGCGACCGCGCCATCCAGAAGCTCGCGCGGCTGCTTGAAGAAGAGGTCCGCGGCGACGAGGATCTGCCCGCGCGGCTGGGCGGCGATGAGTTCGTCGTGCTCTTCCCCCGCGCCACCGCGGAGGAGGCGAAGGCCTGCATGGATCGCGTGCGCGTGCGCCTGGCCGGCGAGCCCATCCAGGCCGATGATGGCACGCCGCTCACGCTGGGCGGCTCCTTCGGCATCGCCCAGATGGAAGACAAGACGACGAGCCAGGATGAACTCTTCGAAGACGCCGACCAGGCCCTCTACGAAGCCAAACGCACGGGCCGCGGGCGGGTGGTGATCTTCGAAGGCTGATTCACCGCGAAGGAAGGGAAATTAACTGTGATGAACGCTGATGAGCTTGATCAGCGTTCATCAGCGTTCATCACAGTTCGATTTCTTTACAGCAACTTCACCGTTTCCGCTGGCTCGCGACGAGGATCATTTCGCGGATCGTCTTGGCCATGGTGATGGCGCTGACGCCGGTGGAGTCGTAGTGGGGCGCCAGCTCCAGGCAGTCCATGCCCACGAGGCGCTTGCCTGTGAACTGCTTGAGCCCCGCGATGAGCGTGTCCCAGAGGATGCCGCCGGGCTCGGGCGTGCCCGTGCCGGGGTAGATGCTGGGGTCGAGCACATCCAGGTCCAGCGTGAGGTAGATGGGCCGGTCGCCGAGCGAATCCAGATGCTCCTTGATGGCGTCCTTGGTGAAGGGGCGCAGCGTGTCGTGCTTCTGCGCGAGATCCCATTCCTCCTTGGAGCCGGAGCGGATGCCGAACTGCTTGAGGTTCTGGAAGCCGATCTTGTCCGCCACGCGGCCGAGGATCGTCGCGTGGGTGAAGGGATCGCCCCAGAGGTCGGGACGCAGGTCCGCGTGGGCGTCGAAGTGGACGACGGCGAGATCGGGGTGCTCGTCGTAGGCGGCCATGATGAGCGGGTAGGCCAGCAGGTGCTCGCCGCCGAAGGCCAGCGGGAACTGGCCCTTGCCGCGGATCTCCCTCACGGCGGACGAGATGTCGGAGAGCACGCGGTCCTTCTGGCCCGGGGGCAGGAAGAGGTCGCCGTAGTCCGCGAAGGCGACATCCATCAGCGTGCGCTGCTGGTAGAAGCTGAACTCCTCCATGCCGAAGGAGGCCTCGCGCACGGCGAAGCCCGCGAAGCGCGAGCCCGCCTTGAAGGAACTGGTGCCGTCCCAGCACACGCCGAAGAGGGCCACATCCACGCCTTCGGCGTCCGGCTCCTGGCTGCCCAGGAAGTAGGGCGACACGAACTCGTGCTGCGGCTGGTGGTGAGCGTGGTCGAGCGGCGTCTCGTGCATGGCGGGCCTCGCCTCCGAGGGTAATCGTGTGCAAAGGAAAACACCCGCACAGGTGATGCCTGTACGGGTGTTTTGGTCGGCGCGAGAGGATTCGAACCTCCGACCCCTACCACCCCAAGGTAGTGCGCTACCAGGCTGCGCCACGCGCCGAATCTTCAACTCTATCGGTGAGCGGTCAGGCGGTCAAGGATGAGGAATGGGCCTCGCGAGCCGCGCGATGAGGTCTTTCAGCGCGGCCTTGATGGGCGTGAGTTCGGGCGCCCTCGACACCGGTTTCCGTCCCTTCGGCCCTGGCGGTTCGGGCATCTCCTCGGGTTCGAGGCCCAGGTCCAGGCGCGGGGTCAGGTGGCCGTGGAGCATGAGCTGGCGGCAGTCGCTGACGGTGAGGCCTTCCAGCAGCCAGGCTTTGATCTGGACGAGGCGGGGCAGGTCGTCGCGGTGGTAGTAGCGCAGCTTGCCCACGGAGCGCCGCGGGCGGATTTCGGGGATGCGGTCTTCCCAGTAGCGCAGTTCCTTGGGAGACGCGCCGACGAGGTGCGAAGCTTCGCCGATCTTGAACCAGAGGCGTTCGACGCCTTTGGTGAGCTTCGGGCTCATGATTCCCGCGCCTCGATGCCCAGCGCCTTGAGGCGCTTGTAGAGGTTGGAGCGGTCCATGCCCACGCGCTCGGCGACGCGGGTCATGTTGCCGTTCTGCATTCGGATTTCGCGCTGGATGTAGGCGGCCTCGAACCAGTCGCGGGCCTCTTTCATGCTCGCGAATTCCGGGAAGGAGAAGGGGTCCACCTCGCCGATGTGGCGCGCGGCCAGTGGGCCAAGGTCCTTCGCGGTGATGTCCGCGCCGCGGCTCAGGATCACGGCGCGCTCCATGAGGTTCTTCAGTTCGCGCACATTGCCCGGCCAGTCGTGGCGGAGCAGGGCGTCCTTGGCGTCGGGGCCGAGCCGCCGAGGCGGACGCCCGTACTGGCGGCCGATGCGCTCGATGAAGCCTTCCGCCAGGGGCAGGATGTCCTCGGGCCGCTCGCGTAGGGGCGGCACGCGCAGAGGGACGACGGCGAGGCGAAAGTAGAGATCTTCCCGGAAACGCCCGGCCTTGATTTCTTCTTCGAGGTTCTTGTTCGTCGCCGCGATCACCCGCGTGTCCACGGCCACGGCGCCGCCGCCGCCGACGGGCTCGATGCGCCTTTCCTGGAGCGCCCGCAGCACCTTCGCTTGCGTCTTGAGCGACATGTCGCCCACTTCATCCAGAAAGAGCGTGCCGCCGTGCGCTTCGCGGAACTTGCCCTTCTGATCCCGCACCGCGCCAGTGAAGGCGCCCTTCTGGTGGCCGAAGAGTTCGCTTTCAATGAGTTCTTCCGGGATCGCGGCGCAGTTCACTTCGACGAAAGGGCCGTCGTGGCGCGGGCTCTGGGCGTGGAGGATGCGGGCGATCTCCTCCTTGCCGCTGCCGTTCTCCCCGGTGAGCAGGACGCGGCCCTCGGTGGGCGCGACAAGGCGCAGATCGCCGAGGAGTCGTTTCATCGCCGGACTCTCGGCGAGGAAGAAGCGGCCGCTCTCCACCACCGCGTGGAGGCGCTGGTTCTCCTGCTCCAGTCGCGACTGCTTCAACGCGTTGCCGACGACGAGCAGCAGGCGGTCGAGATCAATGGGCTTTTCGAGGAAGTCGAAGGCGCCCTGCTTCGTCGCCTGCAGCGCGGTGTCAATGTTCCCGTGGCCGCTGATCATCACCACCGGCAGGTCCGCGCGCTTGGTCCGCAGGCGCTGGAGCGTCTCGATGCCATCCATGCCCGGCAGCCACACATCCAGGAGCACGAGGTGGATGCCGTCCCCTTCGGGGCCTTCCAGCAATTCGAGCGCCTGTTCGCCGCGCTCGGCCTTGATCACGGTGTAGCCTTCGTCCTTCAGGGCTTCGCCCAGGGACTTGCGGATGCCGGGCTCGTCATCCACGAGCAGGAGGGTCGGGCTGGGGGCCATGGGACAAGACTAGCGGGGCCTCGGGCCTCGGGCCACGGGCCTCGGCGAATCCTCCCGCGGCCCGTGGTCCGGAGCCCGAGGCCTGCCGGAGGCTACGCCTCCGGCAGGAGCGGGAGCGAAATGATGAAGGCGGCGCCCTGGCCGGGTTCGCTGCGGACGCGAAGTTCGCCTTTCTGGAGATCGAGGAGGCTGAGGCAGATGGAGAGGCCCAGGCCCCAGCCGCGCGCGGCGTCCTCGGCCTTGGCCTGGGCGAAGGGGCGCAGCACGCGCTCGGCCTCTTCTTCCGACAGGCCGCGGCCCGTGTCCCAGACTTCCAGGCGCCAGACCTTCGGAACCGGCTCCACAGTGGAGCGGATGCCGATCCGGCCGCCGACCGGCGTGAACTTGAGGGCGTTCTCGAAGAGGTTGAGGAGCACCTGCTGCATGGCGCTCGCGTCCGCGGCGACGCGAACCTCGCTCGTGCCCGGGTCTTCTTCGATGGTGAAGTCGAGCCCTTTGTCCGCGGCCTTGAAGCGCAGCACATCCTCGATGCCGCGCAGCAGCTCCTTCGGCGAGCAGGGCTTCAGATCCACGGAGGTGAAGAAGGATTCGGCGCGGGAACGGTCCAGCAACTGACGGACCATGCCTTCCATGCGCTGCGTCTCACGGTGAAGGATGCCGTGGAGCATTTCCGCTTCGGCCGCGTCCTCAGGCCCTTCGCGCAGGCGATCCACGCTGAGGGTGAGGCTCGTGAGCGGCGAGCGCAGGTCGTGGGTCACCATGTCCATGAGCCGGAGGCGACCTTCCAGCTCGCGCTTGATCTGGCCGTGGGCCTGCTCCAGGGCGCGGTTCTGGCGCGCGAGATCCTCGGTGCGCTCCTCCACTTTCGCTTCGAGCAGATCCGCCCGGCGCCTCAGGCGGCGGAGACGCCACCAGACGATCCCTCCGGCGAGCAGCAGGACGACGAGCGCGGCCAGGGCCTGGACCCAGCGCCGCTCGTACCACGCCAGGCGGATGTTCAGCGCGACGGGCGCGGCCTCCTGCCAGTGCACGCCATCGCTGGAGACGCGCAGGCGCAGCCGGTACTGGCCGCCCGCGAGGTTGAGGTAGTGAAGGGTGGCGCCCTCCACCGGCTTCCAGGTGGCGTCGAGGCCCTCCAGGAACGATTCCATCTGGGGCTGATCGGACACGAGCGGCGAGGCCACATCGAAGGCGAAGCCCACATCGGATGGATGGGGAGGCAGCTCGGCCTGGGTCGGGTAGAGCTGCGCGCCCCCGGGCCAGCGCAGTTCCCGCACCACCGGCGGCGGAAGGTCGGCGCTCGTGAAGGCGGCCGCGTCATCGAGCACATTGGCGCCGCCGATCATGCCGATCCAGAGCCGCCCTTGATCATCCACCAGCGCGGCGGCGTGGTTGGTCTCATCCGAGAGCAGGCCCTGGCTGCGGGTGAGGCGGCCTTCGGGGCCTTTGGGACCGAGGATGGACACGCCTTTGCCGTGCCCCACCGCCACCCGCTCTCCGGGAAGCGGTTCGATGAAGGAGATGTTGTCGTCGGGCAGGCCTTCGTGGATGCCGCGGTTGATCCAGCCTTCCGGCCTCTGCTCGAAGAGGCCGTTGGTCGTGCCCACCCAAAGATGGCCTTTGTCGTCGCGAGCCATGGCGTTGATGCTCTGATCCGCGAAGGGCGCTTCCAGGAAGCGCTTCTCCCACTTCCCGTCCTTGAACGCGTAGACGCCGAGACGCAGGCCCACCAGCAGGTCCGGGCCATCCACCATCAAGTTGAAGACTTGATTGAGCCCCTGTTCTCGCGGCGTGGGCCAGTGGCTCACATAGCGGCCCCGCTCATCCAGCTCGTAAATCCCTTGATCGGTGCCCGCGAAAATATGGCCGTCATGCTTCGCCAACGCCACCACCGTCACCAGGTCCAGCTCCTTGGGACCCCGCTCCAGGCGGCCATCGGGGTGCCAATGCACGAGGCCGCGATCCGTGCCCACCCACGCGCCGCCTTGGCCATCGCCGAGTGGCGACCAGCATTCGCCGGAAGCCATGCCCGAATCCTTGGTCCAACGGCGGATGACGCCTTCGCCATCCTGATACCGATAGATGCCCGTGCTGCCCGCCAGCAGGAAGTCGCCCTTCCCTAGTTGGAGGAAGCCCATCACCGCGCCGAGTCCTTCACCCGGCAGGCCGCCGCGGGTGATCGCCCGGAGCTGGGGCAGCACTTGAGCGAGCAGGCCGCCGCCATCGGAGCCGATCCACAGCACGCCTTTGGAATCCCGGAGCACCGCGGCGATGCTTTCGTGGGGAAGGCCGTCTTGCTGGCGGAGGACGCGGGTCCGACCGTTTGAATCCTGGAGCCAGACTCCATCTCCCGCGAGCGAGACTTGTATGCCGCCACCGCTGAGGGAGAGGTTGCGGAGCTTGGGATCGGGGCCAACTCCCGGAAGGGGCACGGGCACCCAGGTATCGCCGGAAAGGCGCAAAATCCTGTCCCGCATGAGGAGGTAGGGCACGCCATCCGGGCTGACCTTCAGATCCTGGAGCCCGACTTCCGTAGGGTGGGGCAGGGGATGTTCTTCCATCGCACGGCCATCCCACCGCGCGATGTGACCGCCCCGACTGGCGAGCCACACATGGCCTGGGCCATCCTGACGCATCACGAAGATGGGCAGGTTGGACCAAGCCCCGGGCAGGGCCACCCGGGAGAAGACACCATTCGCGCCCTGGCGGTAGAGCCCGAGGCGGGTTCCCGCGAGCACGCGGCCGCCCGGGTCCATGGCGAGGGTGTAGACCTGGGAACTCCCGAGGCCTTGATCGGGTCCGAAATTCTGGACATCCGAGCCGGAGATTTCGCTGATGCCGTTGTCGAAGCTGGCGGCCCAGACGCGCCCCGCGCGATCTTCCATCAGGTCGGAGATGGACCGGGCCTGCACACCCTGGGCGATGCCGTAGGGCGTGAAGCGGCCCGCGGCGAGGCGCGCGAGGCCGTTGGTGTTCGTGCCCACCCACAGGAAGCCGTGGCGGTCTTCCATGAGGACGGTCACCTGGCTTTGTGGCAGGCCGTCTTCGAGGCCGAAATGCCGGAAGGCCGCCTCCTGGCCGAATGCGGGAGTGGCGACAGGCGCGGCCGCGAGGCAGGCGAGGACGGCCAAGATCCACCCGCGCAGGAAGCGCGACACGGGGGGCGCCTTCGGAAGAGCTGCCATGGGAGGTCCGGTGGACATTATCGAGGCGCCGCCGGGAATTCCAAGGGCCATCCGCCGGAAATGCGAAGATGGAAGCATGCTGGTGGACGCGCACTGCCATTTGACGGGCTCCTACCTGGCCGAAGGCCAGGAGACGGAAACCCTGCTGGCCCGGGCCCGGGAGGCGGGCGTCTCCGGTTTCATCGCGGTGGGCACGGATCTGGACGATTCGCGCGCGGTGTTGAAGCTGGCCCAAGCGCGGCCGGAGGTGCGGGCCTCCCTGGGCGTGCATCCTCACGAGGCCCAGCATTGGGGCCCTGAGACGGCCGAGGCCTTGGACGCGCTCCTCGCGGATCCCTCCGCGCGCTTCGTGGGCGAGACGGGCCTCGACTTCCACTACGACCACAGCCCGCGCGAAGTCCAGGAAGAAGTCTTCCGCGCCCAGATCCGCCTCGCGAAGAAGCACGGCAAGCCGCTGATGATCCACACCCGCAGCGCGCCCGCCGACACGCTGCGCGTGCTGCGCGAAGAAGGGGCCGAGGCCTGCGGCGGCATGATCCACTGCTTCAGCGAAGACAAGGCCTTCGCCGAAGCCGCGCTGGACTTGGGCTTCTATCTGAGCTTCTCCGGCATCCTCACCTTCAAGACCGCGGAGACGATCCGCGAAGTGGCGAAGTGGGCGCCGGAGGATCGCATCCTCGTGGAGACGGACGCGCCCTTCCTCGCGCCGGTGCCCATGCGCGGCAAGGCCAACGAGCCGGGCTTCGTGCGCTTCACCGGCGAGCGCATGGCGGAGCTGCGCGGCCTCCCGCCAGCGCGGCTCGCCGAGCTCACCACGCGGAACCTGGAGGCCCTGTGCGGCTGGTCGCCCTCTTCCTGAGTGCGGGCGTCCTCGCGCTCACGGCCCAGGTTCCGAAGGTCGGGCAGGGGCCGCGGGCGCTGGCCTGGCAATCCGGTCCCACGCCGCCTTGGCAGCCATTGGAAGCCGCGCCCGCGCCGGTGGCGAACCCGCTGCCGCCGAGCCAGGGGGCGCTCGTGGCGAAAATCTCCCAGGACGGCACGGTGGAGGTGTGGAACGGCGCGGGCGTGCGCACGCTGCGCTTCGGCCTACCCGGTCGGCCGCGCATGGCGTGGCGGGATGGCGGTCTTCCGCTTCCCGCCATCGGCGCCGGGTGGGCCTTTCCCGCGACCGATCCTCTCTCCAGCGGTCTCGGCGGCCTGGATTGGAACGCGGGCGACTTCCGCGTGTCCCTCGCCGGTCTGCTGTGGATCCTGGAGGATGGCGACCGGGTGCTCACCGTCGTGCATCCCGCCACGGCTCAAGTGATCTACTTGCCGTTGCCGCGCGGCGAGGAGTTCGATCTGGCCTTCGAACCCAACCGCCTCGTGCTCACGGCTGCGCTGGGGCCGGAAGGGCGTCCCCAAGCCTGGGCCTTGCCGTGGCTGGCCCTGCTGCCCCAATTCGCCCGCCTGGGGCCTCCGGCCATTCCGCCCCTGCGTGGAACCGCGCTCAAACCCTTCCCCACGGGTCAGTGATGACCGATCGTATTGGAACAGGGAGGCTTGAAGCCCAATTCGGCCCAGGATGCTCCAGGTGGCACGGCCCTGGCTTCAATCCTTTCGGGAGCCCCACGGTCTCCCAGCGCATCCATCCTTAGGAGGCAGCCATGATTCCCCGCACCCGCCTTGCCGCCCTGCTCGCCCTTCCCGCTCTGCTGTCCCCCGCGCTCCACGCGCAGGAGGCTTCCCAAGCCCCGCAGGACGCCAGCAACCAGCAATATCAGGGCGAAAACCCCGACCGCTACGCGATGGTGCGCGCCCTGGATGGCCAGGCCCAGATCACCAAGGGCGAAGTGCAGGACGCCCTCACCAAGGGCACGCCGGTGGGCGAAGGGGATGTGGTGGATAGCAGCGGCCGTGGCGTCCTGCAACTTGCGGACGGCACCCGCCTCGCCTTCGGTTCCAACACCCGCTTCACGGTCGCCAGCCTCTTCAAGGATCAGAACGGCGACCGCCAGGTGCTTCTGCGCCTGGATCGCGGCCGCCTGCGGGTGAAGGCGGATGACGACTCCGGCGCCATGGTCCGCGTTGACACGCCTTCGGGCAGCATTTCGAGCACCAGCCGCGCCACCTTCAATGTGCAGGTGGACACGGATGGCGTGACGCGCGTCTCGGTGCGCAGCGGCAGCGTCCGCGTCAGCAATCAGCGCGACGACATGCGCCTCGCCGCGGGCGAGCAGCTCTCGATCTTCGGTTCGCAGGATCCGCTCAGCCGCGTGCGCGCCTTCAACACCTACGACCAGGATGATTTCGACCGCTGGTGCGACGGCGCCTGGACCGTGCGCCGCGGCGAGAGCTGGGACCGCGTCCCCGAGCAGCTCCGCTACTACTCGGACGATCTGGATTCCAACGGCTCGTGGGTCTACTCGGACGAGTACGGCTGGGTGTGGCGGCCCAACCGCGTCGCCGCCGACTGGCGTCCCTACTACGATGGCCGCTGGGCCGCCTACCCCGGCGGCATGACCTGGATCAGCTACGATCCGTGGGCCTATGTCACCTACCACCACGGCCGCTGGGCCTGGGCCGCGGGCGGCTGGTGCTGGATCCCCGGCGTCTACTACAGCCCCGCTTGGGTGGCCTGGAGCAACTGGGACGGCTACTGCGGCTGGGCGCCCCTCGGCTACTACAACACGCCCTGCACCTGGGGCTACGGCGCCTGGGGCGGCGGCTACTGCTGGAATGTGGTCAGCATCAACTACATCAATGTCTACAATGTGAACCGCTACTGCGCCTACGACACCACGATCATCCGCGGCTTCAATCGCGGAACCGGCGCGAGCGGGTGGGTCGCGGGCCGGGGCATCACGCCGCCCTGGCGCACGCGGCCGCTCATGGCCACGCACACCGAGTTCCGGAACCCCGGCGGCGGCGCCTTCAACCGCGCCTTCCAGCCTGCGGTGGAGCGTGAACGCTTCACGGCGTACCAGCAGCGCGCGGCTTCCAACGGGCGTCAGGTCTACTTCCGCCCGGCGAATCAGGGCAACACCGGCATCGTGCCTCCCAATCGTGGCAACGGCGGCGTCGCGAACCCCGTCCGCACGCCCTTCGAAGATCGCGGCGCGTTGGATCGTGGACGCCCCGGCAACGATCACACGCCCATGCGGCCTTTGCCGGATCGCGGCGTGAATGGCGGCATCGTTCCGCCGAACCGCGGGACTTCCAGCGACCGCACGCCCATGCGTCCGCTGCCGGATCGCGGCTCGAACGGTGGGATCGTTCCGCCGAACCGTGGGACTTCCAGCGACCGGACACCGATGCGCCCGCTCCCTGACCGCGGCGGGAATACCGGAATCGTTCCGCCGGATCGCCGCCCCACCCCCGACCGCAGCTTCGAGCGCGACTTCGATCGCCCGGCCCCTCGCCGCGAAGCGCCGCCCCAGGAAGCCCCGCGCCGCGAAGCGCCTCCCATGCGCGAAGCTCCGCCCCGCTTCGAGAACCGCCAGCCCGCGCCCCAGCGCGAAAGCCGCCCGGAACCTCCGCCTCGTAGCGAACCTTCGCGCAACGAAGCCCCCCGAGGCAACTCCGGCGAAGGCCGGGGTGGTGGCGGCTGGCGCCGCTGAAGGCTGAAGCGCCACAGGAAGGGGCCCATCCGGGCCCCTTCGCTTTGTGATGCCGCGCGGGCTTGCGAAGATGGAGGCTTGGAGCAGCCATGCCCGAAGGCCGAGAAGTCCAGAGCATGTTCAGCGTCATCGCGGGCCGCTACGACCTGCTGAACCATGTGCTCTCCGGCGGCGTGGATTTCCACTGGTGGCGGCGCATGGCGAAGGCGAGCGGCGCGAAGCCCGGCCTGCGCTACCTCGATGTGGCCGCCGGCACCGGCGACAGCTCCCTCGCCCTCGCGCGGCGCGGCGCGGAGGTGGTCAGCACGGACTTCACCCACGCCATGCTCCGCCTCGGCCCCGCGAAGTTCGCGAAGAAGAAGCTGGACCATCTCGTCTTCGCCAGTTCCGACGCGGACGCGCAACGCTTGCCCTTCAAGGACGCGGTCTTCGATGGCCTCACCATCTGTTACGGCATCCGAAATGTGGAGGACCGCGCCAAGGCCTACGCCGAATTCCTCCGCGTGTTGAGGCCGGGTGGACGGCTCACCATCCTGGAATTCAGCACGCCCGTGGTGCCCGGCCTGCGCGGCCTCTACACCTGGTATTCGCTCAAGGTGCTGCCCAAGATCGGCGGCTGGCTCAGCGGCGATCGCCGCGCTTACGAATACCTGCCCGACAGCATCCGCAAATTCCCCAAGCAGCGCGAACTCGCCGCCGAACTGGAGGCCGCGGGCTTCACGCAAGTGAAGTGGACGAATCTCACCGGCGGCATCGTCGCCCTGCACACGGGCGTGAAAAGCCTGTAACCGCGGATTCCGCGAATGGGCGCGAATCAGCCTCGCCGCCCTCCGCGTGGTGGCCTTTATTCGCGTCATTAGCGCTATTCGCGGTTTCCGTGATAAGATGGACCTCCAATCGAGCGTGCCCCCGGTCGGCGTGGCCTCGATGAAGTTTTCCCTCATGCCTTGACCGGCCCCGGCCTTCCTTGTCGGAAGCGCGCGGGCGGGCCGGTGCCGAGGACTGCCTCCTGGCGCCGTCAACATTCGGGCCGTGAGGCCCCAGGAGATCCCATGTCCTTTGAAACCCTCGGCCTCGGGCCGGAGCTGCTCCGCGCCATTCAAGACACCGGCTACACCGAGCCCACGCCCGTGCAGAAGCAGGCCATCCCCGCCGTGCTCGCGGGCGGCGACCTGCTCGCGGGCGCCCAGACCGGCACCGGCAAGACCGCGGCCTTCATGCTGCCCATCCTCGAGCGCTTGAAGCCGGGTCTCAGCACCAGCCCTTCGCCCGCGCGCCATCCCTTGCGCGTGCTCATCCTCACGCCCACCCGCGAACTCGCCGCCCAGGTGGAGGAGGCCGCCAAGGTCTACGCCAAACATCTGCCGCTGCGCTCCACCGTCATCTTCGGCGGCGTGAACATCAACCCGCAGATTGACGCGCTCCGCAAGGGCGTGGACCTGCTCGTCGCCACGCCGGGCCGTCTGCTCGACCACGCGGGCCAGAAGACCATCCGCCTGGATCAGGTGGAAGTGCTCGTGCTGGATGAAGCCGACCGCATGCTGGACATGGGCTTCATCCATGACATCAAGCGCGTGCTCTCGCTCCTGCCCGCCAAGCGCCAGAACCTGCTTTTCTCGGCCACCTTCAGCGATGAGATCAAGGCCCTCGCCGATCGCCTGCTGCATTCGCCCGCGATGATCGAAGTCGCCCGCCGCAACACGGCCGCCGAAACCGTCGCCCAGACCGTGCTGCCCGTGGATCGCGGCCGCAAGCGCGAACTGCTCTCCAAGCTCATCCGCGATGGCAAGTGGAGCCAGGTGCTCGTCTTCACGCGCACCAAGCACGGCGCCAACAAGCTCTCGGAGCAGCTTGAGAAGGACGGCATTGATTCCGCCGCCATCCACGGCAACAAGAGCCAGGGCGCGCGCACCAAGGCGCTCAGCGACTTCAAGGCGGGCAAGGTGCGCGTCCTCGTCGCCACGGACATCGCCGCGCGCGGCCTGGACATTGATCAGTTGCCCCATGTGGTGAACTACGAGCTGCCCATGGTGGCGGAAGACTATGTTCACCGCATCGGCCGCACGGGCCGCGCGGGGTCCACCGGCGAGGCCCTGTCCCTCGTCTGCGTGGATGAGCAGAAGCTCCTCACCGGCATCGAGAAGCTGCTCAAGCGCGCGATCCAGAAACGCGTCGTGCCCGGTTTCGAGCCCGATCCGAACGCCAAGCCCGAGCCCATCATCGCTGGTAGAGCGGCGGGCGGACGCGGTGGCGGTGGTGGACGAGGCCCCCGCGGACCGCGGCCGGGCGGAAGCCAGTCGCGACCCGCGGGCAGCGTGCGCGGTCCCCGCGCGCCTCGTCCGCGCCGCGCGAGCTAAGGCTTATCCGCGAATCAGGCGGCTCCGCGCTCACCGCGCGGGGCCGCCTGATTCGCGGATAAGTCGAAGACTACTTCGCGGCCGGAGTCGCGGGAGCCGCCAGGCGATGATGGTTGAGCGTCATCATCTTTGCCATCGGCCCGCCTTCAAATGCAAAGCTCGCGGTGAGCGTGAAGCCCTCGGGCGTGATGTTCGAGAAGACATCCTCTTCCTTGTAGGGCTTGCCCATCATGGTGCCTTCCGAGCGCAGGACCAGCGTGTCGCCCTCCCAGGCGCCCGTGGACTCGGCGATGACGGGGCCCAGGCTGTCGGTCCAGACCTGGCGATAGGTCTTGGCGCCGTCATCCCAGCCGAGGACGCCGTGGCCCTTCATGCCGTGCAGGACGCCGGAGAGGGTCGTGTAATCAATGAGGAGCGAGAAGCCGCCGGGGCCCAAAGCGATGCGGTTGAAGCCCGCGCCCTGGGAGGCGGAGCCCCACGGACCGGCCTCGTAATGCTCGTCCACGCGGAAGGAGCCGACGAAGGGCTGGAGCTTGGCCATCTCCGGGCCCGGCTTCGGAGCTTCCTGGACGGCGGGCTTGGCGGGAGCGGGCGCCGCGGCCGTCGGCTGCTGCGCGACGAGCGCGAAGGATGAGAACGCGAGAACGGAAGCGAGCGCGAGGCGCATGGGAACTCCTTTTAGGAAGAATCCCCAAAGCATAGACGCATCGCTCGCGCTGTCCAGCTAGAACAGACTCGCGCCATCCATTTCCGCGGGCTGTGACAAATCCATGAGCTTCAGCAGCGTCGGCGCCACATCGCAGAGGGCGCCGCCCGCGCGGAGCTGACGCGATTCGAAGCCCTTCGCGACGAGGACCGCGGGCACCACATTCGTCGTGTGCGCCGTGTGCGGGTCGCCCCGCTCGTCGCGCATGCATTCGCAGTTGCCATGGTCCGCCGTGATGAGCAGCGCGCCGTCCATGGCGAGCGTCGCCTCGGCGAGGTCGCGGATGCAGGCGTCGAGCACCTCGCAGGCCTCGATGGCCGCGGGCAGCAGACCCGTGTGGCCCACCATGTCGCCGTTGGCGAGGTTGCACACGCAGAGCTTGTAGGCGCCGGAGCGGATCGCTTCATTGAGTCCGCGCGTCACATCCAGCGCGCTCATCTCGGGCTTCTGATCGTAGGTGGCGACCTTCGGCGACGGCACGAGGCGGCGGTCCTCGCCGGGGAAGACCTCCTCTCGCCCGCCGTTGAGGAAGAAGGTGACATGGGCGTACTTCTCGGTCTCCGCCGTGCGGAACTGCTTCCAGCCCTTGTCGCTCACCAATTCGCCGAGGATGCGCGTGAGCTTTTGGGGCGGATAGGCGACGGTGACGAAGGGGTCCAGCGCCGCGTCGTATTGGGTGAAGGTCAGCAGCTTCACGGCGGGGCGGTGCTTGGCCTGGAAGCCGTCGAAACTCGGGTTCACCAGCGCGTGGCTCAACTGCCGCGCGCGGTCAGCGCGGAAGTTGAAGAAGAGCACACCGTCGCCATCCGCGATGGGATGGAAGGCCGCGAGCTTCGTGGGCTTCACGAATTCGTCGGTCTCGCCGCGCGCGTAGGCTTCGAGGATGCCGCTCTCCGCATCCTTGGCGTCGAACATCCCATCGCCATCGACCAGCAGCTTCCACGCGGCCTCGACGCGGTCCCATCGCTTGTCGCGATCCATGGCGTAGTAGCGGCCCTGGATCGAGCCGATCTCCACGAGGGGGCATGTGCGGAGCTGGAAGGCCAGCCACTGCAGGTAGCCGTCCGCGCTCTTCTGCGCCGTGTCGCGACCATCCAGGAACGCGTGAATGGTGGTGGGCACGCCCTCGTCTTGGGCCCACCGCGCGAGGGCGACGAGGTGGTTCTGATGGCTGTGGACGCCGCCATCGCTGACGAGGCCGAGCAGGTGCAGCCGCTTGCCGCTGGCCTTCATCCCCTTGAGCAGCGCGGCGATGGGCGCGTTCTGGCGGAAGGTGCCTTCGCGAATGGCCTTGTCAATGCGCGTCAGCTCCTGCCACACGACGCGGCCCGCGCCGATGTTCATGTGGCCCACTTCCGAATTGCCGAACTGGCCCTCGGGCAGGCCCACGGCTTCACCGCCCGTCACGAGTTGCGTGCAGGCGTAGCGGCGGCGCAGGTCGTTGAAGGCCGGCATGCCCGCCTGGAAAGTGGCGTCGAAGGCGTTGCGCGGCCCGTCGCCGAAGCCGTCGAGGATGAGAAGGGTGACGGGTCCGCTGATCATGCGCTGTCCTTCGGATCTTCCTGCCCCGCGCGGCGGAAGGCTTCGGCCAGGATCTTCTCCATGGCCTGCCCGCGCAAGGCGGCTGCGCGGAGGTGGGCGCGCACGCCGAGGACGAGGCCAAGGATGGCGAGGATGGCGAAGAGCAGCACGATCATGGGATGACGATGCGCGATCACGGCGAGGATGACGCCCACCGTCGCCATCAGGAAGCAGAGTCGCATCGTGCGCTGCTGCTTCTCCTTCACCGCGACGAGGGCCTCCAGCTCCTGCGTGATCTCGACATCCTGCGTGGCGCTCACGACTTTCCCCCGAATCCGATAGGCTTCTTGGCCTTCGCCCGCGGCTCCATGAGCGCGCGGATGGCGTCGAAGACGATCTTGAACGGGCGATCGTACTTGCCTTCGAGCGCGTCGAGTTTGCGCGTGAGGTCCGCGTGAGTCGCCATCATTCGCTTCAGATGGACGAAGGCGCGCATGATTTCGATGTTCACCGCGATGGCCCGTTCGCTGTGCAAGACGCTCGATAGCATGGCCACGCCCTGCTCAGTGAAGGCGTAGGGCGCCGTGCGGCGGCCGCCATGGGAACTTGAGATCCCACTTTGTGATCTCAAGATGGACCATTCCTCTGCGGATAGCTGGAACATGAAATCCGACGGGAACCGTTTCGGGTTCCGTTTGATGGCCTGGATCAGTGAACGCGTCTCCACTTCGTACATCGCCGCCAGATCCGCGTCGAGCAGCACCTTTTCGCCGCGCAGGACGAGGATGGCGTTCAGGATGCGCTCGGCGGGCAGGCTCATGGCTCGCCCTTCTCGGCGCGGTCCTTCGCTTTCAGGCCGTGGGGGAGATTCTCCGGGGCGAAGCCGATGGGGCGTTCCGTCTTGGTCGCCTCCGCTTCCTTGTTGGCGGCCTTGAGGAGATCGCCGATGACCTTCAGCTCGATCTCAAGCGCTTCCACGCGCTGGGCGATGCGGGCCTGATCCAGCCACGCGCCGCGGGCGGTGGCGAGATCTTTCAGCGCCTCCAGCACGGGCGTTTGGGGGAGTTTGGCGACCAGCAGCGCCGCGCCGCCCTCGGTGAAGGCAAGGGTGGCCTCTGCCCCCAGGCGCCTTCGCTCCTCCTCCGTGAGGTGGAAGACGAGTTCCTCGGGGAAGCAGCTCGGATCGTCCGCGACCACCTTGCGCAGTGCGTCGGCATTGAGGCCCAATCGCGCCGCCAGCGCGCCGTCCAGCACCGCGGGCGCGTCCTGCAGCAGATGGAGGCCCGCGAAGAGCGCGAGGTTCACGGCACCTGCTCGCCGTGCGGGTGGCAGAGCAGGTACATGACGGCCATGCGCACGGGCACGCCATTCGTGACCTGGTCGAGGATGAGGTTGCGGGGGCCGTCGGCGACTTCGCTGGTGATCTCCACGCCGCGGTTGATGGGGCCGGGATGGAGGACGACGCAGGTGTCTTTGGCGCGCTTGAGGCGTTGCTCGTTGAGCTGGAAGAACTTGATGTACTCGCCCTGGCCGGGGATGTAGCGGCCCGTGCCGCGCTCGAACTGGATGCGCAGCATCATGATGGCGTCCTGCTCGGGGATGATGGCGTCCAGGTCGTGGCTGATCGCGACGCCGGGCCAGGTGGCCTTCATCTCCTGGGGCACGAGCGTCGGCGGGCCGACGAGCGTCACCTTGACGCCCATCTTGGTCAGCAGCCAGAGGTTCGAGCGCACGACGCGGGAGTTGCGGATGTCGCCGACGATGGCGACCTTCAGGCCTTCCAGTTTCCCGAAGTGCTTGCGGAGCGTGTAGGCGTCCAGCAGGGCCTGGGTCGGGTGCTCATGGGCGCCGTCGCCGGCGTTCACGATGCTCGCCTTCATGTGGCGGGACAGCAGCGTGTGCGCGCCGGGCGCGCTGTGGCGCATGACGATGAGGTCGGGGTGCATGGCCTCCAGGTTCAGGGCCGTGTCCACGAGCGTCTCGCCCTTGCTGAGACTGCTGCTGTCGGCGTCGAAGTTGACGATCTCGGCCGAGAGGCGCTTCTGCGCGATTTCGAAGCTGTTGCGGGTGCGCGTCGAGTTCTCGAAGAAGAGGTTCACGACGAGCTTCTTGCGCAGGGCCGGGACGATCTTGATGTCGGGCCGCTCGCAGACTTCCTCGAAGGCCGCGGCCTGATCCAGCAGCGCCGTGATGTCCGCGGGGCTCAGGGGCTCGATGCCGAGCAGGTGCTTGTGGGGGAAGACATACCGTTCGGTGCTCATGCTCAGGCCTTCTCTTCCAGGTAGACGCCGTCCTCGCCGTCAATCTCCTTGAGGCGGACGGACACGCGCTGGCCATCCCCGACGCTCAGCGTGGCGCCCGTGAAGTCGCCCTGGATGGGCAGCTCGCGGCCGCCGCGGTCCACCAGCGTGGCCAGCAGCACCTTGCGGGGGCGGCCATGGTCCAGGAGCGCGTCCAGCGCGGCGCGGATGGTGCGGCCCGAATAGAGCACAT
>CAYYJN010000025.1:17682-27946 GCA_964472275.1 uncultured Solibacteraceae bacterium | reverse complement strand
GTGCTGGTGGGCGACGACCCGGCGAGCGCCGTCTATGTGCGCGGCAAGGTCAAGGACTGCGCCGAGACGGGCATCCGCTCCCTGGAGCGGCGGCTTCCGGCGACGACCTCTCAAGGCGAATTGGAGGCGGTGGTGGACGCGCTCAACGGCGATCCGGCCGTCCACGGCATCCTCATCCAGCTTCCGCTGCCGAAGCACTTGGACACCAAGGCCATCCTTGACCGGGTGGATCCCGCGAAGGATGTGGACGGTTTCCATCCCCTCAACCAAGGCCGCCTCTTCCAGGGCGCGAAGGGCCTGCGCTCCTGCACCCCGGCGGCCGTGATGCGCATGTTGGAACTGCATGGCGTGGCGCTCGCGGGCAAACGAGCCGTCGTGCTGGGCCGCAGCGAGATCGTCGGCAAGCCCATGGCCCTGATGCTGCTCGAAGCGAACGCCACCGTCACCGTCGCCCATAGCCGCACAAAGGACCTGCCTTCCGTCTGTCGCGAAGCCGATCTGCTCGTCGTCGCCGTGGGGCGGCCCGGCCTCGTGGAAGGCTCCTGGATCAAGCCCGGCGCCATCGTCATTGATGTGGGCATCAACCGCGTCGAAGATTTCGCGCTCGGCGAGCGCATCTTCGCCGCCGAGCCCCAGAAGCTCGCCAAGCTCCGCGAGAAGGGCCATGTGCTCTGCGGCGATGTGCGCTTCGGCGAAGCGCTCGAAGTCGCCTCCGCCGTCACGCCCGTGCCCGGCGGCGTCGGCCCGCTCACCATCGCGGGCCTCATGCGGAACACGCTGCAGGCGGCGGAGGGCCGGTAGATCGACTACAGGCTACAGGCTACACGGCTGGACGAGGCGGCGTGGTGCTTCCCGTCAGCCTGCGTCAGTCTCGAAGCTCGAATGTCTCTATCAACCCGGTAGCCGGGAGCCCGTAGTCCGTAGCCGGTCACGGCACCAATCCGCCGTCCACATGCACCACATGCCCGGAGATGTAGCTGGACATGGAGCTGCAGAGGAAGGCGACGACGCTCGCCACTTCCTCAGGCTCGCCTTCGCGCTTGAGCACGGTGGCGGCGAGCAGGTCCTTCTTCTGCTCCTCGGAGAGGTCGGCGGTGAGTTCGGTGTGGATGAGCCCGGGGTTCACGGCGTTCACCCGCACGCCGAAGGGGGCCAGCTCCCGGGCGAGGCTCTTGGTGAGTCCCATGAGCGCGGCCTTGCTGGCGCCGTAGTTGGTCTGTCCCCGTTGGCCGATGAAGCCCGTGGGGCTCACGATGTTCACGATGGCGCCGGCCTTCCGCGTCATCATGCCGCGCACGACGGCCTTGGTGGCGAGCACCGCGCCCTTCAGGTTCACGCCCATCACCTCTTCCCACTTGGCGTCGCCCATGAGGATGAAGGGCGCGTCCTGGCGCGTGCCGGCGTTGTTCACAAGCAGGCTCACGGGACCAAGCTCCGCTTCGATGGTCGCCGCGACCGCGTCCATGGCCGCTTTCTCACGCACATCGCCGAGCACCGCGATGGCCTTGCGTCCGCCCGCGCGGATCTCAGCGGCGACGGCTTCCGCTTTCTCCCGGTTCTGCAGCGCGTGCACCGCCACATCCGCGCCCCAGCGCGCCAGCTCCACCGCGATGGCCCTGCCGATGCCCCGTGAAGACCCCGTCACCAGGGCCACCGAACCAAGCAAAGGCTGACCGAGCGACATGCCGCACTCCAACGGATTAGGATGCCAAGGGATCGGGCGGCTGTCCAAACGAAGAAGAGGCCGCCATGGGCGGCCTCTTCGCTGGTAGTAAGACAGGCTTTAGAACTTGAAGCCCGCCTGGAGCGCCAAGTCCCGAGGAGCGCCCCAGAAGCCAGAAGCGTTGGTCGCTCCATAGTTCGCCGTACCCACCCACGGATCGGAAGGCCCCGTGGGAGCGGGCAGCCAGGTGTTGTTGTAGGACAACTGCTGTTGATGATTGAAGACATTGTAGATGGAGAGCTTCAGGAAGGCCGCCACCTGGGTCTCGCCGATGTGGAAGAGATGGAAGTCCTGGGTAATGGCGATGTCCGTGTAGGCATCGGCATGGTAGACCACGCTGCCACGCTCGCCGTTGTAATACTGGGTGAAGGTGCCGCTGTTGCTGGCCTGATTCGGGATGCTGGGATTCACGCCGCCAATGGGCACGGGGCGGGTGATGCTGTCATGGGCGCCGGAATCGAAGCGGTAGATGGCGCCGAAGGTGGTGCGCCCCAGAGCCCAATCCAGGTGGTAGTCCGCCATGAAGCGCATGCGCAGCGGCACATCGCCAATGAGGTCGCCGTAGGGGTTGGTCAGCGTGTTGCTGTAGAGCGTCGTGCCGTTCAGCACCGTGAAGTTCTGGAGACCTTCACCCGAGGCCGGCGTGAAGGCGCCCTCACCCTGGTAGTTGCCCTTCAGGCTGGACCAGGTGATGTTGCCGCCGAAATCCCACGAAGCGGCGTTGAATGCGCCTTCCAGTTCCAGATCTTTGTAGGTGCGTTTGGCATTCGGGTCGTTGTACCAAACCTTCACATAGAGGGGGCCCAGCACATTGTAGGGCGGAGCGGCGGTGACAGAGCCATCGTTACCCACCCGGTAGTCCATGAGGTCCTTGTAATCACGCTTGACCGTCGTGGCCTTCACATAGCCCGCGCCGAAGGAGGTGGTGAAGGCTCGGGAAAGGGAGAGCTGGTACTCGTCCGTGTGGGGCGCCTTGAGGTTCGGATCCAGGACCACATTCAGGCTTGGGTCGCTGTAGTAGGCGATGTTGCCCACGGTCTGACTGTAGTTCGAGACGGTCGTGGCTTGGGCCAAAGTGGGGTTTGCCGGACCCGAATAGTAGTAATCAATCTCGGTGGGGTTCCCGGCGTTGGTCACCTGCTTGAGGATGTTGTCCAGGGGTTTGGCGTTGTAACGGGCGAAGCTGGCGCCCACCTGCCACACGGCGTCCCCGAATAGATCCCACTTCAGGCCCAGGCGCGGCGAAAGGCCGCTGGCGGAGGCGCCGAGGCCATTCTGATCGTTGCTGGCCTTCTAGGAATCCCGGCGCAGGCCCAGGTTCAGGGTCACCCGGTCGTTCACCGTCCAGCGGTCGTTCACATAGAGGCCCAGGCTCTGATTCTTCGCCGTCACCGAGGAAGTCTGGAAGGTGGCCATGGCATAGGCCTGGAGGGGGGCCGTTGTGCCAGGGTAATTGAACAATTCGAAGTAGCGGCTGTGAGGGGCTTGGTCGTTGCGGGCCCGGTTCGTGCCATCCACATAGTTCGCGCCGAAGTCCAGCTGGTGATCCCCAGCCGCCGAGAAGGAGTAGGTGAACTTCAGGTCGGCGGTCTTGTTATTCCGGTTGTCGCCGCCATCGCCGTAGTTGAAAAGGCCGTTCTGGTAGAAGAGGCCCGTGGTGAGGTCGTAGACGGGATCAGGCAGGGACTGGCTACCGCCTGCCGTGAGCCTCTCGCGCTTCTGCCCGTATTTAGCTTCCATGGTGAGATTGGGGGTCCACACGGCTTGCCAGCTCAGGTTCCAAAAGCCGTCCTGGCTCACTTGGGGCACAAGAGCGTTTAGGTCGCCCGCGATGTAGTCGCGGTTTCCTTCCACATCCCGATGGCTGGCAAAAGCAAAGATCAAGGAGTGGTTCTGGGTGATGGACCAAGTCAGCTTGGCCTGGATGCGCTTGTCGTTGCTCGTGGCGTTGTAACCCGCTCCGGGCATTGTCGCGGAGGTCCCGTTGATGGATTGGGACACGGAGGACTGATTCTGCTGGCCTGCGACGAAAAACCAGAGCTTGTCCTTGAGGATGTAGCCGCCCACAGTGAGCGAATCCACATGGTTCAGCTTCTGAACAATGGTGGACTTGTCCTGGTAGGGAGAGAGCGCGGACCAGCCCGCGTCCGAGAAGGTGGAGCGGTAGGTGCCGTGGAACTCGTTGCCGCCGGACTTGGTGAGGGCGTTGATGACGCCGCCATCCACATCGCCGTATTCCGCCGGGATGGCGCCGGTGATGATCTGGACCTGGTCCACGGCGTCGTCAATGACGCTCACGCCGCGGCCGCCGTAGACATTGTCCGAGATGTCCTGGCCATCCAGCTCGAAGCGGTTGCCGCTGCTCATGGCGCCGCGCACCTGGGGGCCGTTCACCGTGGTGGCGCCGGTGTCGGCGACGCCCGGCGTCAGAGCCATCATGTCCTCGACCGTGCGCCCCGAAGGCAACTCGCTCACCTGGGACATGGTGAAGTTGGTGGTGCTGGAGGTGTCGGTCTTGTCAATGGCGGGAGCCGCGGCCACGACCGTGACCGTCGCCTGGGCCACATCGCCCAGCGTGATCTTGGGGGTGAAGGTCTGGCCCAGTTCCACCGCCTGGCGGAGCGTGCCGGTCTCGTAGCCATCCTTGGTGACGGTGATGGTGTAGGCGCCGGGGGGAAGCAGGCGCGCCGAGAACTGGCCATTGCTGTCCGTCGTCACGACGCGTGCGCCCTGGAGGGAAGGCGAGGTGAGGCGCACCGTCGCGCCCGCGATTCCCGCGCCGCCGCGGGTCAGGATCTGGCCATTGATGGCCGAGGTCTGCGAGCTCTGCGCGACGAGTGCGGTGCCGCCAACGAGAGAGAAGAGGATGGCGCCCGCGCCGAGGATTCTTTTCATGTGATGACCTCAAGGAGAGAAAGAAGAAATGGTGTGACACTACTATTGCGATGTATTCATTCCGGATCTAATTACTTTTCCTTAATATGGACACGCCCTGGAGCAAGAATGCGCAAGAGGCAAGCCCACACGGAGGCCCGGCATGTCAAAATCCTTGGCTAGAAAAATCCTCAGCCCCGGTGAGCTGGAGGCTTTCCTGGCGGCTCATCCCCAGTGGATCGCCACCGGGGAGCCGGAGGGGCTGGTGCTGCGGCGGCGCTTTCCCTTCGCCAGCTACACGGCGGGGCTCGGTTTCGTGGTCGCGGCGGCGGAGCACGCGGAGGCGGTGGACCATCATCCGGATCTCACGCTGGGCTGGCGCGTCGTCACCGCCACGCTCACGACCCATGTGAGCCAGGGTGTGAGCCGCATGGATCTGGACTTGGCCGAGGCGCTGGACCGCCTCTACCCGGATCACTTGTAGAGCGAATCCACCCGCGCCTGGTCGAGGGCCTGAACCTGCTGGGGCGCCTGATACCAGCCGCGGGTGAAGAGCACCTGATCGCGGATGGCCTTCATGGGGTCGGTGGGGTTGCTCATGAGGAGGCTCAATTCGATCATTCCGAGCCGCGGTGGCGGCGCTTGGAAGGCGAGCTGGAGATCTTTGTGGAGCCAGTCCTGGAAGGCCAACAGGCGCTCCGTGTCCTCGCTCTGTCCGAGCACCACCACGAAGGCGGAGGGCACGCCATCGTGGCGATCCTTCGGCGCGCGGAGCGCCTTCATCTGAAGGCTGTCCATCAGCCGCACCTCGCCCGGCGGGTTCAAGGGCGGAACGGTCCAGGCCTGGAACATCAGTCTTTAACCGCGCTTCTTGGGGAAGGGCTTGCGCGGGCCGCCAGCTTTGGGTCGGGGCTTCGAAGCGGGCCTGCCGCCGGGCCTCGCGTTGCCGCTCGGTCGCCCCTCGGGACGAGCGGGGCGACTCGGCCGCGCGCCGCGCGGGCCTGAGACCGTGCCGGATTCGCGGCGGGGGCGCGCCGGGCGATCGCTGGGCGCGGCGTTCCGGTCGAAGGAACGCCGCGGCTTCGCGGGACGATCCTCGAAGGCGGGCTTGCCGCCCTCGAAGCGCTTGGCGCGCGGACGGTCTTCGCCTTCCTCCCGGCGCGGGCCGCGAGCGGGACGCGACCCGGCTTTGTCGAAGCGGGGTTTGGCGCTGCGATCCGCGAAGGGTTTGCGCGGGCGTTCGTCGTTGCTCTCGGAGCGCGGACGGAAGGGCTTCTTCCCCGGCGCGGGGCGCTCGCTCTTCGTCCGATCACCCTTCGCTTTTTCGAAGCGCGGCTTCGCGCCGTCCTTCTGGAAGCGGGGACGCTCCGGGGAGGCGGCCGCCTTCTTCACGGGCTTGGCGGCCTTCGGCGCTTCGCCCTTTTCTCCAGCGACGGCGCGGATGAGGCGGGTCTTGGCCCGGAGCGCCTTCAGCGCGGCTTCGAAATCCTTCGGCAACGGCGCGGTGACGAGCACCGTCTGCTCCGTCACCGGATGCTTGATGCCGAGCACTTCGGCGTGGAGCGCCTGACGGTCCAGCAGCGGGCTTTCCTCGCCGTAGACATGGTCGCCCAGCAACGGGAAACCGCGGTCGGCGAACTGCACGCGGATCTGGTTGCGGCGGCCCGTCTCCAGCTCCACCTCGACGACCGTGTGGCCCGGCAGGCGCTCCACGACGCGGTAGTGCGTGACGGCGGACTGGGAGCCTTCGGCCTCCTTGCGCTTGGGATCCACCACGCGCATCTTCAGCGTCTTCGCCTGCTCGATGAGGTGGCCCTTCAGCGTACCCTGATTCTCCGGCAGCTCGCCCACGAGGATGGCCTTGTAGGTGCGCTGGAGCTTGTGCAGCGCGAAGAGCTTCTTCAGATGGTGCAGCGCCTCGGGCGTGCGCGCGAAGACGAGCACGCCGCTGGTAAAGCGATCCAGGCGGTGGACGATGAAGAGCTGCGCGTGCTTCATGCCCCGGCGGCGGTAGTGGTCGCTCACCGCGTCCGCGAGGCTGGGCTCGCCGCCCTGCTCGGCGGGCACCGTGAGCAGACCCGCGGGCTTGTCCACGAAGAGCAGGTGCGTGTCCTCCCACAGCGTCGTGAACTTGTTGTCCAGCGCGCCCTTCGGCGACGGGATCGGATCGTACTTCAGCGCCGGGTCGAAGGCGGCCTCGACCTTGTCGCCCGCCTCCAGGCGCTGGCCGTGCTTGATGGCGACCTCACCGTTGACCTTCACGCAGCGGGCGTCAATGAGTCCCTTGGCCTGACGGTGGCTGAGGCCCATGTGCCGATGCAGTTCCGCCGCGAGGGCCGAACCCCCGTGATGCGCCTCGACCGTCCACGCCTGATCCAGCTTCGCCATGGCCACTCCAGCCTTCCAGAAGAACACGGGACAGGATACGCGGCAAAGGGAAAGGGGCGGCCGGAGCCGCCCCTTTCCTCACGAAACCGATGCCTCAAGGTTCCACATGGACCGGCCAGGATAGGACGCGATCCTGGTTCATCCAGGGGTCGTGGGCTGTGGCTTGAAGAATCAGGTCGAAGGGCGCCGTGACGGTCTTCGGCGCCGTGTAGTCCAAGGCCCAATCGGAGTTGTCAATATTCGTGAACGCCGCGCTGCCCAGATCCGCCGGTGGCTGGGAGCCGGGGATGAGCAGGGCCGACTGCTGGAGATCCAGGGGCCGCGGCTGGATCATCACGATCAGGCTCGTCAGGCCGCTGGTGGATTCCCCGGCGTGGATCGTGATCGAAGCCGGTCCCACGCTTTGGTAGGCCATGGGCGCGGTCTGCTGAACCACTTGGATGGGGAACAACTGACTCAGCTCATACCTGCTTGTGAAAGGGCTGTAGACCTCGAAGCTGAGGTTGATCGTGATGCCACCCGCGGGCACGGTTGCAGGTGGAACATAGTAACCAAAGGAATTTGGCTGAGGGCTTCCATCCCCGGCCGTGGTGCGGCTTCCATCAGAGTTTGCAGCCATGAGAACGCCTGGCCCATCAAGATGCCATTTCACTGGATTTCCGAAGGGATGAGGAGATGTATCGAATTGCCAAGCGATTCCCCAACTTCCGGCGACTGTGGTTGTCGGCCCGTAGTAGGAAAAGGTGAGCGAATTCTGGCTTGGTGGGATGGGGGCAGGGATTTTCGATCCCCCTGGGTCTGGCGTACAAGCGAGGGTGATCGCGATCAGGACTGCTGGGAGCAATATGGCGCGCTTCATGAGGGGCCTCACTGGACAGGTACCGTGACGCCGGGGATGACGGGAGAGGATGTGACGATGAGCACGGGAGGTGTCGGGTCGTCTGCGTCCACACTCGTCGGGTCCACACCTTGCAGAGGATCTGCGTCGGGAAGAGGTGAGGCCACCAGGGGAGCCATATTCTGGGTGGAATAGACGATGCTGTTGTCCTGTTTTTCCACCCAGTTCTGGACCTGGGATGCCGTGGAGGCGTTGAAGACTGGAATGCCAGTAGTAGTGTGTCCGAATGTGATGGTGGGACTGGCGGGAGCACTTACCGCAGTCATGCCTTCCCGAGGCATGAGGCGTGAAGCGTAGAGGTCAGCAAAATGGGTGTTCCAGTAATGCCGCGATCCGATCCCTCCCCCAAGGGTGTACGACATGGGATCCCATTTGGGGCTTCTATTCGCAGCCGTGGCCGCATCTTCGGCAAGGAAATAGTTGCCTAGGTGGCTGTATCCCCATCCACCAGCCATGCCTGCACCACCGTACTGATAGTTCGCATCAATGCGGTTCACATGGAGGCCGAGGGCATAACCGTTCGCCCCTGCGCTGGGAGCGTGTTCCAAGCCAAAGCAATGTCCCATCTCATGAGCTAGGTTGTAGCCCATGGTCGCACTGCTGATCGGCCATTCATCATCCCACAACCGAGCCAGGGCAAGCCCGCGATAGCCATACCAAGCCATGCCGAGAACCGTTCCACCTGTGTATTTTTGATTGATGAGGGCCAAGTAAAGATCCACTGTTGGGGCATTCGGATCGGTCTGGTGGAAGCCCTGAATCGCGTTCATGACCATCATAGCCGTGGCGGTTGTTACCATCCCCCGAGAAGCAAATTGACCGTAATCCATAAGCCAGACCTTGCCTTCATAGACATAATCCACCTTGGAATAAGGGAATGTTTCGTTGACCCAAGGGAGGATGTTGTCATACATCTGGCCTGGATTACGCGCCAGTGGGCAGCCACTATCACCACGGAAAGGCCGCACATCGTAGCCGTGGATGATGATGTGACGGGGTTGAATGACTGTTGGGGTAATACTGTGCGAATCAACAACGGCGTTGGTCGCAGGATCCACTAGCTTAACCGTTACTGATAGACCTGGTTGGACATATGCGGATGGAATCATGAATGGCGGCTGCAAATTGTTTGTGCCACTTCGTACTTGTCGTCCGCTTACTTGGCTAGGCAGGGTATTGCTCAAAGGTGGGAGAGGTGTTGGTGTGCTACCGCCAGATCCAGTACCTGGAGGCGGCTCGCTTGGGTCATTGCCCACAGGGACCATTTGGGTCGCGGTGCCAACTCTCGGGGAGGCGGTGACGATGATGTTGAAGGTTTTCCCTTGGTCGAAGGCTCCATTTCCGACCATGTCCAAGGCTGTCACTCGCACCATTGCGGCTTTGCCAGCGCAAAGTGGAAGGGTTCCTTGATCGTCTTGAGTGTTCTGGCCGACCGCGAGGCTAGCGATTTGGTATCGGAGCGGATCGTTTTTGCTGGTCAGGAAAATCATGCTAGCGACGCCAGGCGTATCTTTGCGGACGATGACGGGAACCTGGCGGTAATAAGTGTTCGGCGAGATGCTTCCTTGGTACTCCAGCGATACGAGGCAGTTTCCGGCTTCCACGCCCGTGACTTGAAAAGCCTGTGGGCCAGATGAGAGCGTCAACTGCATGGTTCGCTCTTCGCCCATGGCGCTCGTAACGGTGAGCTTCCAGTTGCCGGGGGCCGGAATGTCGGCCAGGAGGTTCAAGGTCCCCTGAACGCGGAAGGCTGGATCAATGGGGTAGAGGTGTTCAGTGGTCCCGTCCACGGAGGCCGTTGAAGATTCCTGGAATGTGGGGGTACCCACGCTGTCCGCGTCTGCCGTGGCCGTGGCCATCAACGCATCCATCTGAGGGCTTGTGGACACACCCATCGCAAGGACTTGATCACGGGTGATGGACCTCGCTTGAAAAGTCCCATATGGGCAGGACCAGTGGTAGGTCTGTTGGTAAACCACCACCTTTCGGTACACCTGCACCGTTCTCGTGGTTCCGCGACCTCCATCGGCCCCCGGCTGATCGGGGTTTGCCGTGGGGGTGAGTGATCCGGGCCGGTCTATCGTGACGGTGGTCGGGATGATCATTACGATCTGATAGACAATGTCTCCGGTAGCGGACTGAAACATTCCATCGAAGGGCATTGCATTCAGAGGCAATGAGGACGGGAATCCCGGAACCCCGGGGTTGACGAGGGTAGGGGTCGCTTGCGCGTGGATAGCAACTGGGGTCGAGAGGGCAAGCGCGACCAAGGCCAAGGCCAAGGGATGAAGGCGACGGGTCAAGAAGACTTCCTTTCGTACTGTTTAAGACCAAGCCCCGATGGCTTGGATGGGTTTGACGAGGTGCAGGGCAACTTGAGG
>CAYYJN010000025.1:0-17582 GCA_964472275.1 uncultured Solibacteraceae bacterium | reverse complement strand
ACTTGAGGACGCAGGCCCTGGCCTGCGTCCTCAAGTGCTTGACTGCGAGGCTTACTTCTTCGCGGCCTTGGCGAAATCGCCGGCCTTCACGAGGGTCAGCTTGCTGGGGTCGAGGTGCTTGCGCAGGGCGGCGTTGACCTCGTCCACGGTGAGGGCGCTCACCTGCTTCTCCACCGCCGCGTCGTAGGCGAAGGTGCGGCCGAAGGGCAGGTAGGCGGCCAGGTCGCTGGCGACGCCGCCATCGCGGGTGCGGTCCACGGCCTGGCCCTGGAGCCAGGCGTGCTTGGCGAAGGCCAGCTCATCCGCCGTCACGCCGTCCTTCAGGATGCGGGCGACTTCTTCCTTGAAGGCCGTCTCCAGGCGCTCCGCATTCTGGGGCGCGTAGATGGCGTAGGCGGTCCAGGAAGCGGACTTGTCCTGGCTGGCGGCGCCGAACTGGGAGCCCACGCCGTAGCTGATGCCTTCCTTCTGGCGGATGCGGTCCGCGAGACGATTCTTCAGCGCGCCGCCGCCGAGGATGTAGTTGCCCATGAGCATGGCGGCGTAGTCGGGGTCCGTGTCCTGCATGGGCAGGCCTTCGCCCGCGATGAAGAAGGCCATCTGCTTGTCGGGCGTCTCCAGGGACTGCTCGCCGGGCTTGGAGGCCATGAGCAGCGAGGGGATGCGCGTGTAGGCCTGCTTGGCGTTCCAGGAGCCGAAGAGCTCGGTGACGAGCGCCTGGGTCGCGGCCGCGTCGAAGTCGCCGACCGCGGCGAAGTCCGCCGCCTGCGCGCCGTAGAAGGCGTCGTGGAAAGTCTTCATCTGCTCCACGGTGGCGGCCTTCAACTGGGCGATGTCCTCGGCGGGCGTGTCCACATGGCGCGGGTGGCCGACCGGATAGGCGTCCATGGCCTGGCGGAAGGCCATCGCCGCCTGGAAGGTGGGCTCGGCCTCCTGCTGCTGGATGCCGGAGACCTGCTCATCCACCAGCTTCTGCGCTTCGCTCGCGGGGAAGGTGGGCTTCTGGAGCACGGTGGCCACCAGCTTCAGCGTGGCGGGAAGGTTCTCGCGGATCGTGCTGATGGAGACGCGCACGCTCTCCGCGCCGCCGGTGATGGCGACATTGGCCTTCAGCTTGTCGAGCTGGTCTTTGATCTGCTGGCGGTCCAGGCCCTCCGCGCCGCGGAGCAGCATTTCGGCGGCGAGGTTCGGCACCGCGCCGAGGTCGCGGAGGCTCGCGTCCGTGCCCATGTGGAGCACGAGCGTGGCGGCGACGGATTCGCCCTTCGTCTTCTTGGAGAGCAGGGCGCCCTTCAGGCCGTTGGGCGCGGTGAAGCGCGCGGTGCGCGCCTCGATGTTCGCCGGGGAGGCGTCGAAGGCCTCGCCCTTCGCTTCCGGCGCGCGGCCCTTGTAGCCGTCCACCATCGCGGCGATGTCGCCGGGCTGGGGGATCGCGGCGCGCTCGGGCTTCTCGGTGGGGATGTAGGTGCCGAGGGTGCGGTTGGACGCCTTCAGGTAGTTCTCGGCGAAGGCCTGGGCCTGGGCGAGCGTGAGCGACGCCTCGCGGTCCCGGTTCAGGAAGTAGAGGCGCCAGTCGCCCGCGGCCATGGACTCCGTGAGCGCGATGGCGAGGCGGTCGGTCTTGGTGGCGGTGAGGTCATAGCCCTTGGCCATCTCCGCCTTGGCGCGGTCCAGCTCTTCCTGGGTGAAGGGATGGGCCTTCAGATCCTCCAGCGTGGTGAGTAGGGCGTCCTGGGCCTTCGCCAGATCGCCGTCCTTGGGCAGGATCGCCACCACTTGGTAGTAGCCGGGATCCAGCGTGCTCACATTCTGACTGCCCACCTGCGTGGCGAGCTTGGTCTCCACGAGGGCCTTGTAGAGTCGCCCGCCGGGGGCGGCGGTGAGCATGCGATCCACCACATCCAGGGCGGCCGCGGCCGGGTCGGAGGTCGGCGCCACATGGTAGCCCGCGATGAGCACGGGCACGCCGCCCACGCGGCGGATGGTCACGCTGCGCTCGCCATCCTGCACCGGCTCCACGGTCCACTGCTTCTCGATCACGCGCGTGGGCCGCGGGATGCGGCCGAGCGTCTCGTTGATCTCGGCCAGCACCTTGGCTTCGTCAATCTTGCCGGCCACCATCAGCACCGCGTTATCGGGCTGGTAGTACTTGTGGTAGAAGGCCTGCAGGTGCGCGATGTTCACATGCTCCACATCGCTGCGGTCGCCGATGGTGGAGTGGCCGTAGTTGTGCCAGTCGAAGGCCACCGCCTGATCGCGCTCCAAGGTCACGCCGATGGGGTTGTTCTCGCCCATCTCGAACTCGTTGCGGACGACGCTCATCTCGCCCTTCTGCGTCTTCTCGTTCCAGAGGTCGCTCTGGGCGATGTCGGCGTTGATCATGCGATCCGCCTCCAGCCGCAGCGAGAGCGAGAGATTCGCCGCGTTGGCCGGGAAGGTCGTGAAGTAGTTGGTGCGGTCGTACCAGGTGGTGCCGTTGAAGGTCGCGCCGAGGCCGTTCAGCACGGTGACGGGATTGGGGTGCGCCTTGTCCGCGCCGGAGAAATTCTTCGACGGCTTGAACATCAGGTGCTCGAGGAGGTGGGCCATGCCCGTCTCGCCGTAGACTTCGTTCCGCGAACCCACGAGGTAGGTGATGTTCACGGTCATCGTCGGCTGGGACGCGTCCGGGAAGAGCAACACGCGCAGGCCGTTGCCGAGGCGGTACTCGGTGATGCCCTCGACGGAAGTGACCTTGACGGGAGCGGACAGCTTGCCGGAAGTCTTGGCCGCGACCTTGTGGGTGCGGGCCGGGGCCTTCGGAGCGGCGGTCTGGGCCCAGGTGGGCGCCGGAGCGAGGATGGCGGTGCCGAGCACCAGGGCAGTGAAGACGCGCAAAGAAGCCTCCCATTCAAGGAACCGGTCCCACTGGACCTATCCCAAGCTTACGGAACCTCGCGTTGAGAGGCTTACATTAATTCTTGTTAAGAACAGTGCGAATGACGCGACAGGATGGAAGTCAAATGCTCCATCCAGGCTGTTTGAAGATCCTGAAGCCGCAAGCCGCGCCCCTTGTCCGGCGCGGCCTGGAGCAGCCCCTGGGCGCTGGGGTGGGGCAGGAAGGTCAGATCGAAGGGCGGCGGCTCGATGAGCTTGTCCAGCACCCACGCGGCGCGGCGGCCGAGACCGATGAGCTGGAGCCGACCTGGGCCGCGCTCGGCGGCCCGTTTCAGATCCGCGCCGAGGCGGGCCAGGTTCGCGGGTTCGCGCAGTTCGCGGTCCTTGGGCGCGCGAAAGGTCTGGCCATCCTCCGTCGGGCACGAGGGCCACGCGTTGCCCAGCACCGCGCCGCGCAGCCGGGGCCGCAAGCCGAGCGCGGCGAAGCGCGCGCCGTCCCAGGGCTCCCAGGCTTCGGATGGCACCTCGGCCATGCCAGCGGTCTCCAAGGCCTGGTAGACCAGCCGCCCCGCCCGGTCCCCCCAAAAGGGAAGGCCGCTTTGATCCGCGCCGAGGGGCCCGGGGGCTTCGCCCATGAGGAAGACGCACACCGGGCCAGTCTCCGGAAAGAGCGCCTCCACCCTGCGGCCCTGGATGCGCCCCATGGAACTCCTTCAAAAAGCCCAGTTTGCCACGGCCTCTGGCGGGGCGGTCTGGAAGGCCTATCTTTAGCATTCCCTGGAGTTCGCCATGCACTGGAATGGTGTGGAACGGCGTCGTCACTGGAGGCCCACGCTCGTCGAGCGGCGGGGTATGGTGCGGAGTTCCCTCGGCGGCCTGCAACGGCCCGACGCCGCGCCCCTCGCCTTCACCGAAGTGGACCACCCCGCCCGGCTCATGCCCACCGACCTGGACAACCCCCACGGCTTCCGCCAGCGCCTCGTGGCGTGGCTGATGAAGCAGCACTGAGCGGGCGAGGCTATTCGGCGTAGAAGGAGCAGGGCGGTTCGGCGCCGAGGAGGTCCTTCACGGGCATCACCCGGGGCGGGTCCAGCTCTTTGTTGACGCGCAAGTGCGCCGCGTAGCGCTGCGCCGAGGCCTTGGTCTTGAACCCGGCGACGAAGAACTGCCGCGCGCACTGCCCGTTGCTGAGCGCCCAGGGTCGCAGCAGGATCGCGCCGTCCTTCGGGTCCAGATATTCCGAAGCCTCCAGCAGCGTCGAAGGCAGCGCCCCCACCTGCGCCCGCACCGCCCAGCCCCTGAGATCCGTGTGCGCGATCCAAGCTTCGGACAATTGCGCCGCCTGCTGGGGAGGCCCGTGAAGGACGGCCTCCTGCAACTGCGCGGTCGTAGGCGCGGGTGCGGGAGAGGGAAGCGGATCAGCGGGAGCGGGCGGCGGCAAGGCGGGCGCCGGTGCTGGGATGGTCGGCGTTGGGAGCGGCGCGGCGGCGGCGGGCGCCTCCACGGGCGGATGCACCACGAGGATCAGATCCTGGCCATCGAAGTAGCCGCCTTCCGGAGCGACCGACACGAGGTGGGCATTGCCGGACTGCACGCCAAGCATCGTCGCTTCGTCGGCTTTGAGCCGGAGGGTGTAACGCTTCCCGGATTCCACATTCTTGAATTCGAAATAGCCATCGAAGGCGGAGCGGGCCGTCTGGACCACGAGGCCCTTCTCGTCCACCAGCTCCACATGGAGGCCGCCGCGGGGCGCGGGCGCGGCGCCGTCCTCGATGTAGAGCGTTCCATCCACCTCCGCCATCAGCGCGATGGGGAAATCCACGACGGTGGTGCGGCCGGGACGAGACAGGATGCGCTTCACCGGCACATCGGCCTTGTAGATGCTGTTGTCTCCGCCATCGGGCGGAGTCATGCCCACGCGAAGGTCGGTCCAGGGCGGAGCGCCCATCATGGCGCCCACCCCGTCCTGACCGGCCGTCGCGCCGGGGCCGTAGCCCGACATTCCGAAACTGGCGGGAACGCCCTGCTCACCTTCGTCGTAGCGGCCGTTGCGGTTCCCATCCAGGAACGCGTGGCCGAGGATGAGGCTTTGGGCCGTGGCCTGCTGCGCCTGGGCCAACCAGCCGCCGCGGATCGTGTCCCGCGACAGGCCGATGTGGAAGGTGACCGCCGCGTTCCATCCCGAGCTGGTGCTGTGACCCACATTGATGCCGAGCGAGAAGCGGCCTTGGGACTTCAACGCGCCCGCGTAGATCGCCCAATCCTTCGCCGCCACACTGTATTGGGCCGTGCTCGTCAGGTACCAGGAGGCCACGCGATTCGTGTCCGCCGTGAGAGCGAGCGTCTGGAGCTTGCCATCGGGCTCGAGTTGGTAGCCCGCGCTGCCCCGGAGGTTGAATCCATTGAAGCCGCGGCTCAGGAGGAAAGCGCCCTGGATGGGCGTGGGGCCGGAGATGCGGCTGTCCTTCACCGCGCTGAGTTGGTTCGAGAGCGACCAGCGGCCCAGCGAACTGCCAAGGAAGAGGTAACCACGCGTGATCGTGGCGCCATCCACGAGCGTGTCGAGTTGGACATTGCCGCCGATGCCGAGGATGGGCGCGGTCAGGTCAGGGATGGAGCCGGAGAAATCGAATAGGGACCGGGTCTTGACCTGTCCGTTGTTGGCCTGGAATTCATCCGAGATGTAGTTGTTCAACCAGACTTGAGTCCCGCCGAAGGTCCAGGCGCCGAGCCGGGTCCGGGCGCTGACCAAGCTCGCTTCGCCGCCGTTGAAGTCCTTGGAGAGCAGGCCCTGGAGCCCCCAGCCGCCCACCTGGCCTTGGAGCCCGCCTGTCGCGTAGCCGTGGTCGGTGCGTGATCCCGCGATGTCCTGGGTGCCGCCGAGACCGTTGAACTCCACCCCCGCCGCGCCCACGAGCAGGTTCCAATCGTGGCTGATGCCGTAGGCCGTCTGGAGCGACGCGCGCTTCAGCTCGTTGAACGGCTTGCCCGCGTAGAAGGTGTAGTCGAACTCGCCCTTGGCGGCCACGAGGTTCTGCGTCTCGATCTTGGAATCAATTTCCTGGCGCTCACCCTGAGGGCCGTACAGCACCACCTTCACGAGGTTGAGGCCGTAGCTCATGGGAACATCGTTGAATTCGTAGAGGCCATCGGGGCGACTGGCCTGGAAGGCTTGGAGCAGGCCGTTCACATACAGCTCCGCCTGCCATCCCGCGGGGAGCGCGCCCGTGAAGTTGCGGCGGTCATTCCGGATCTCGCGCCCGGGCTGGAAGGTGGAGATCAGCCCTCCAGGCCCCATGCCGCCGTTCGTGATCAGGCTCATCGCGGGGGAAGCCACATCCCCCAAGGCCACGCGCTTGGCGTCCATGGGGCCGAGCAGGCCGCCCTCCGGATCTTGGCGCTCCAACCAGCCGATGAAAGAGTGGCTTCCGTCATTGGCGGCTTGGTAGTTTGCGTAGCCGCTCATCCAGAGCAGGTCGCCCGCGGCGGCGATGCCGCCGGTGTAGGTGTGCTTCGGCTCGGTCTGGGACCACGCCGCCGAGGCGTTCAAGTCGAGGGAATCCACTTCCAGCGCGCGGTAGGGCGTCACGGTTCTTGGCAGGAACACGCCCTTGTTCCCCAGCCCGCCCAGCTTGCGGTCCGCCTTCTGCCGCCGCGCGTTGGCCTTGGCGGGCGATTCTTCCAGCGAGGTGGCCTTCACCACCAGGGCGCGCTGGTTGAACTCCACCCGCACCGGCCACCAAGCGGAAAGGAGGGTCGCGTCCACATAGATGTCATCGGGCCGCGCCTCCACCATCCCCTTCTGGAGGCGCGCGGCGACCCCGCGGCTCGTGGCCATGCCCGCGTGGAGATCCAAGCTGAAGGATTCTTCCGGTTTCCAGAGGAAGCCTTTCACGGTTCCGGAGACCGGGTCCACCGTGAGATTGAACTGGAACAGTTCCGCGAGCTGGCCCAAGGGCAGCAGCACATGGTCCCGATCCACCTGGAATCCGGCGATGGGATCGCCCACCGCCTGACCATCCAGAACCACTTGGTAGAGATCCAGATCCGAGTCCGGCCTTGAGCTGAGGAAGGACTCGTAGCGGTCCGCGCCGGAAGCCCCAGCCGCCCCGGCGGAAGGCCCCGCGGCTCCGCCCGCGCGCTCGCTGCCAGCGGACCCCGCCGCGAACAGGCCCGCGCCCAGGCAGGCCAAGGCCATGACCTTCGGCCAGCGGATGGCCCGGCGCGGCGAGGATCCCGTCATGGAGCAGGGATCTCCGCCTGAGCCAAGGTGGCGCCCGTCTCAGGATCGTGGAACAGGAGTTTCAGTGTGCCGCCTTGAATCGGATGACCCTCGGGATCCGCCAGCGGGAGCGCCACCGGGCGGCTGGGAATTTCCGGGTAGACGGCCACGCCGCGAAGCGCGCCGACCACCTTGCTGGTCTTGGCCTTGGCGGGGGTCCACTGCACTTCCAGATTGCCGTAGATGCTGGCCTGACCCATCCGGGTCAGGTCCGCCTTCAGCACCATGTGGTCCTTGAGGGTGGCCAGTTCCAGATGGCTTAGGCCCGCGGTCGCCGCGAGCTTGCCGTGGCGGATGATGATGGGCACCGAAACCCCGTAGGTAGGCTTGATCGAGAAGCTCAAATGCCCTTTGTTCACCTTGGCTTCCGCGACGGGGCCTTTGGGCACGGAGCGGATGAAGATGTGCGCCCGGTATTCGCCTTCGGGCAGGTTCGCGGGCAGCCGCAGGCGGAAGCGGACCACCTGGCTTTCGCCGCCATTCAAATCCAGCTCGCGAGGCGAGAAGCGCAGCAGATCGCCCGCGAAATGGTCCTCAGGCGTCAGGTCCTTGAGATCCTTCTGGAAGAGATCCCCATCCGGCTTCATGCCGAAGAAGACGAAGGAGAGCTCGTAATGCCCGGGTTCATCCGAGGAATTGATGAGGTAGAGCTCCCCAGACCGTTTGGAGCCTTCCAGGATGAGGCGGGAGGGCGCGACGGCCACATCCCCGCCGGAGACCTCGTCCTGCTGCACCGCGGGAGGAACCGCGGTCGAAGGCTTGGCGGGAGCTTGAGGGGTGAGGCAGAGCAGCGCTCCCCAAAGCAGTGGGTTCAGCATGCGGGCCCCTTAGAGAAGGGCCCGGGAGGGTTCGCCCCCCGGGCCCGGTAGAATGGCGGATCGGGGTCAATCCTTAGTTGTAGGCCACATTCACGGTGAGCCCATTGCCCGCAGCCTGAGCGGCTGCGGTGTAGTCGCCGTCATCCGTGAGATTCGCACCCCAGCGCAGCGTGCCGCCCGCGTTGATGGTGTCCGTCACGCCAGTCGTGGTGGTGGTCGCACCGGAGAGCGTGGCGTTCGTGGCGCCTGGCTTGGCGGTCGGCAGCGGCGTGCCGCCACCGGCGGGGAAGGTGCCGCCCGTCGCATCGGTGAAAGTGAAGGTGTCGGCCGTGATGGTGGAAGTGCCGGCGCCCGTGGTCTTCAGCGTGACGGAGGTCGCGGTCAACCAAACCTTGTAAGAGCGACCCGCCGATCCCTTGAGGGTGAACGAAGCCGCCTGAGGGGCACCAGCCACCGGGCCGCCGAGGTTCAGGGCGGTCGCGTTGGTGATGGCGCCGTAAGCGCCGCCGGTGGTCAGCACCGCAGTGCCAGCCACGGTCCAGTCGGTGACGGCGAGGGTGCCGAACTCCATGTCGGCCGCCTTGGTGATCGTCAGGGGGCGGAGGAGGCGCGCGCCGATGTTGGCGGTGGCGGCGGTCTGGGCGAAGGCGGGAGCAGCCGCGGCGGCCAAGACGAGGAGAGGAAGGGTGCGAACGAGCTTGGTCATGGGGGCTCCGGGGAAAGAGTAGGTAAATGTCCTGCTAAGAGGTGGAATCGTCCAGGGTTTCGGAAAAATTTAATTTCGTCCGGGAAGGCATCCTCCCCATCCCCTAATTGTAAACAATGTTGGCGGTGAAAGTGCTACCCCCCGCCATCAACGAGGCCTGATAGAGCCCATCGGGCTCGGTCCCAGTCGTGTGGAGCGTTCCCCCCACATTGAAGACCACCGGCTGGGAACCGGCCGCCGGGAAGGTGCCGGTCAAGGGGCGATCTGCCGTGAAGGTGTCCACCACGACGGTTCCCCCCGAGCCGTTGGACAGGGTGACCGAGGAAGGCAGGGAGAACAGGTAGTTGTTCCCTTGGGCGCCCTGGGCCGAGAACCGGGCTGCGGTGGGCACTCCCGCCAGCGGAATGACCGCGGGGGTGGTGGTGAGCACCCCGGTAGGGCTCAAGGTCGCCGTGCCCGCCCCGGCCACCAGGGTCCCGAAATCCATATCGGTATTCTTCACCAGGGTCAGCGGCGCCATCACCGTGGCGGTGACGGTCACGGTGGTCGTATTCGCGCCGTTGCCGTCGTTGTAGCTGATGATGATGTTCCGGGTATAAGTCCCGGTCATCTGGTTCGCGGCCACATTGACGGTTCCAACGATGTACTGGGGCTGGGACACGAATGGGTTGGCGGTGCTGCTGGCGGCGATGTTCGTCGTCTGGTAGCCCGGAGGCGTGGAGACGGATTGGGGCGTGAAATTCACCACCATGCTGGCGCCCCCGCCCACCCGATTCAGCGTGAGATTTGGAATGGTATAGGCGTTGGGGGTGCGGACTGGATACCCGAAGAAGCCAGGGTCATTCGCGTTCGCGGAGGGGGTCGCGCATTGATCCGTGCCGATGAAGAGGTAGTAGTCCGCCACCCACCGACCGTTGTAGCCGGGATAACCATTGGTGAGCGTGCCGTTCAAGTTGATCACGATGAACCCGGCTGCCGGCGCGGGTGCCGTGAGCATGGGTACGACCGTGCCGGTCGAGGTCCGGGAGCCGGAACTATCCAGCGTGAGGGTGCCGCCCCCTGCTCCCGCGATGAAGGTTCCGAAATTGAGATTGGCCTGGGATCCGACCGTATGGGTGGTGTGGACGAGTCCCCGGTTCGCGTTCTGCGCAGAAAGGGGAAGGCAGGCGGCGATCCAGGCGAAGCCCATGAGGACCAGGCTTGCCATAGGCCGCTGAAGGAGCCCCGTGTGAGGTGTCCCCGCGCTGCGCCACATTGGATGGAATCGCATCCGATTCAAGCCGATCTCCCGAGACCCTCTTCGGGTGCACCTTGCGTTCACTCAAGTTTGACGCAGGGGGCTCGGTCTTACTACCAGGCCAGTAGGGCCTCCAGGTTCTTTTGGATCCGCTCCTTGGTCGGCAGAAACGCCTTCTCCAGCGGTGGGCTGGCGGGGGTGAGGGTGTCGTTGGCGCCGAGGCGGGCGAGGGGGGCGTCGAGCCAGGGGAAGCAGGCGTCCTGGATGCGGGCGGTCAGTTCGGCCGAAGGCCCGGAGGAGAGGCTGGCCTCCGTGAGCACCATCGCCCGGTGGGTGCGCTTCACGAGGGCGGTGATGGTGTCCAGGTCCAGGGGTTGGAGGGTGCGCAGATCCAGCACGGCGATGTCCAGATCGGCGACGGCTTCCAAAGCGAGGTGCTGGGTGGCGCCGTAGGTGAGGATCGCGGCCTGGGCGCCGTCTTTCCGGAGCGCGGCCTCGCCGAGCTTCGCCATGGGCGGCGCGTCCCACTCGTCCTTGAGGCGGCGGTAGAGGGCCTTATGCTCCAGGAAGAGAACGGGATTCGGGTCTTCGATGCTGGCGCGCAGGAGCGCGTAGGCGTCCGTGACAGTGCCAGGCGCGACGATCTTGAGACCGGGGCGGCCGAGAAAATGCCCTTCGGGGTTCTGACTGTGGAACGGCCCGCCATGGACGCCCGCGCCCGCCGGGCCGCGGAACACGACCGGGCAGGGCGCGCCCCAGCGCCAGTTCGTCCCGGCGGCGAAGTTGCAGATGAGATCGGAGGCCAGCAGCCCGAAGTCCATGAACTGGAATTCCGCGACGGCTTTGCGCCCCATGAGCGCTGCGCCGATGGCTGCGCCCGCGATGGCCTGCTCGGCGATGGGCGTGTCCAGCACGCGCGCTTCGCCGAACTTCTCCAGCAGCCCTTGGGTCGCGCCGAAGGCCCCGCCGTAGAGGCCGATGTCCTCCCCGAGGCAGAACACGGAAGGGTCCGCCTCCATCGCGTCATGGAGCGCCTGGCGGATCGCGTCGAGGTAGGTGCCGCTGAACACGGAGTCAGCTTCGCATTCCGGAACGGGGCTCCGCTACCCTTGGAGCAATGCTCAGCTCGCTCCGCATCCAGAACCTGGCGCTCGTGGAAGACCTGACCCTGGAGCTGGGTCCGGGCTTCACCGTCCTCACCGGCGAGACCGGCGCGGGCAAGAGCCTGCTCGTGGATGCCTTGAGCCTGCTCGTGGGTGCGCGGGCGGACGCGGAACTCGTGCGGCGCGGGGCGGAGCGCGCCGTGGTGGAAGGCGTGGTGGAGGGCGACGGCCGCGCGTGGCTCGCCTTCCTCAAGGAGCGCGGCCTGCCGGAAGAACACCCCGTCGTGCTGCGCCGCGAAGTGGGCGGGCGCGCCCGGGCCTGGATCAACGGCGCGCCCTGCGCCGTCGCGGATCTGAAGGACGCGGGTCGCATCTGGATGCGCCTCGCCAGCCAGCACGACCACCAAAGCCTGCTGGGCGAAGAGCGGCACCTCGGGTTGCTGGACGAAGTGATCGGCCTCGCGCCGAATCTCGCCGACGAGGCGGAGGCCGTGCGCGCCGCGTCCGCGTCCCTCAAGGCTCGCAAGCGCAGCGAGGCCGAGCGGGAAACGCGCCTTGGCCAACTCGCGGAGGCGCTCGCGGAGTTGGAGAAACTTTCGCCCAAACCCGCCGAGTGGGATCAGCTCCGCGCCGAGCGCGAACCGTTGCGCCACGCGGCGGCGTTGGAGCACGCCTACACCGAAGGCGCATCGGCCTTGGATCGCGCGCTGCCCGAGCTGGAAGCCGCGCAACGGGCCCTCGCCAAAGCCTCGCTCGTGTGGGCGGACGCCGCGCCGGAACAAGATCGTCTGCGCTCGGCGCTGCTGGAAATCGAGGATCTCGGCGCGCTCGCGCAGCAGCACGCCCGCCATTGGGCCGAAGGTGGCGAGGTCCGCCTCGAAAAACTTGAATCGCGCCTCGCGGCCTTCGAGAAGCAGGCGCGACGCCACCGCTGTGAACCCGGTGAACTCCCCGAGACATGGGCCGCGCTGAAGATCGAGCAAAAGGACCTGCTGGGCGGGAGCGCGTCCTTGGAGGAACTGGAACGGGCGCTGGCCAAGGTCGCGGAAAGCTACCGCGCCAAGGCGGAGAAGCTCCACCGCGCGCGGGAATCGGCGTTGCAGGGCCTGGAAGCGGAGGCGCACCGGCGCCTGTCGGCCTTGGGCATGAAGGGCGCGCGACTCCAGATCCGCCTCGGGCTCGCGGAGGAACCGAGCAGCCCCGTGTTCCAGAACGGCAAGGCCGTGCGCGTCGCGGTCGAAGGCTTCTCCTCCGCGGCGCTGTGGATCGAGTCCAATCCCGGCGAAGGCTTCCGGCCCCTCGCGAAGATCGCGTCGGGCGGCGAGCTGAGCCGCGTCATGCTCGCGCTCATGGGCGCGGGCCTCGCGCTGCAGAAGGGCGCGGAGGCCACCTCCCTCACGCTCGTGCTGGACGAGGTGGACGCGGGCATCGGCGGCGAGGCCGCGCTGGCCGTGGGCCGGGCCATCGCCGAGCTTTCGGCACGGCATCAGGTGCTGTGCGTGACCCATCTCGCCCAAGTGGCGGCGCGGGCGAACTCGCATCTTTCGCTCGCGAAGGAAGTCCAGGCGGGCCGCACCCGCAGCGGCGCGATCTGGGTGAAGGAGGACGCGCGCGTGCGCGAGCTCGCGCGGCTCCTCTCCGGCCATCCCGATCGGCCTGAGGCGCTGGAACACGCTAAGCTGCTGCTGGCCTGAGTCACATCTCTCGGGGGAAGTTCAAGGTGACGGTGGTCCCGTGACCGACCTCGCTTCGCACCTGGAAGCCGCCATGGTGCAGCTCCATGATGCCCTTCACGATGGCGAGCCCGAGCCCCGCGCCGCCGGTGGCGCGGGCGCGGCCCTCATCCACGCGGAGGAAGCGGTCGCCCAGCCGCGGGAGCAAATTAGGCGGAATGCCCTCTCCGGTATCCGCGACGGAAAGGCGCGTCGCGCGCGTCTCTTGCGCGGCGGAGAGGATCACCTTGCCGCCAGGAGGCGTGTGCCGGATCGCGTTGGCCGCGAGGTTCAGGATGGCCCGGTGGATCAGGCGAGGATCGGCGCGCACGAGGCATTCGGGGGCGGCCTCCACGAGAAGGGTGATCCTTGCCTCGTCCGCCTGGGCGGCGAAGAACTCCACCGTCTTCTGCAGCACCGCTGGAGCGGAAAGAGGAAGGATCTCCACCGCGGAACCTGGGGCGGCGCCGCGCGCCAGGAAGAGCATTTGCTCGACCATGTCATCCAAGCGATCCAGTTCCTCAAGCAGGCTGCCGAGGATCTCCGGAAGATTGGCGTCCTTGGGCGGACGCAGCACGCGGCCTTCCAGCTCCGAGCGCAGGTTCTGGAGCGGCGTGCGCAGTTCGTGGGCCAGGTCCGAGCTGAAGGCTTCCAACCGCGCAAAGGCGCCTTCCAAGCGTCCCAAGGCGCCGTTCAACGCATTCACGAGATCGGTCAGTTCTTCCGGGAACCGCGAGGCGTCGAGTCTTCGATGAAGGTCCTGGGCCTCGATGCGCGCCGTCTCATCGCGGATCATCCGCAGCGGGCGGAGGCCCCGCTTCGCGATCAGGTGGCCGATGAAACCAGCCAGGAAGGTGAGGGCGAACACGATCATCGCCAGATCGCGCCTGAAATGGCTCGCCACCTGGATTTCCGGCGTGCGATCCATCGCGACCCAGAGAACCCCGCGGGGGGATGGTAGCGCGATGGCGGAGTAGAGGTGGTCCTCCATCAGGAAGGCCGCAGGCTCCGGCCCCACCCTGTTCCACGGAATGGCTTTCAGGTAGGAGGCTCCCGCGCTCCCGGCGATCCGCTGACCTTCGGGGGAGAGGAACCACCAGTCCACGAGGGTGGATTCCGGGACGGCCTGATCCGGCGCTTTCGCCTCTTCTTCCAGTTTGCGGAGGACGCGCTGTCCTTCGCCGTGCAGCACGCGCCCATCCTCCGTTTCCATGGCGTGGCGCAAGGTGACATCCGTGAGCGCCGCGGTGGCGGTGCCCAGGGCCAGCACCCCGAGGGCAAAGCCCAATCGCAGGTCCCGAAGGAGGCTCCTAGCCACGATCTTCGAGGATCACGCCGATGCCGCGGACAGTGTGGATGAGCTTCCGTTCAAACGGATCATCCAGCTTGCTCCGCAGGCGCCGCACCTGCACATCCAGCGCGTTGCCATCCGCCGGGAGGTCGAGGCCCCAGACCCGCTCCATGATCTGGCGCCTGGCCACCACCTGGCCGCGGTTCTCGAGCAGCAAGGCGGCGAGTTGATATTCCTTGGGACTCAAGTCCACGCGCTGTCCGCCGCGGGTGATGCGGTAGCCTTCGGGCTCCCAAAGCAGATCGCCGATCTCCACGCGCGTCACCGGCGCTTCCATGGAGGCGCGGCGCAGGAGGGCCTGGATGCGGGCGAGGACTTCTGGAAAGGAGTAGGGCTTGGGCAGGTAATCGTCACCGCCTTCTTCGAGGCCCTTGATTCGATCGTTCGGTTCGCCTTTGGCGGAGAGGAAGAGCACGGGGGTCGGGAAGCTCGCCTCTCGCACCTTGCGGACGACTTCCAACCCGGAAAGCCCCGGCAACATCACATCCACCAGCAGCACGCTGAAGCGGCCGGTAAGGGCGCGCTCCAGCCCGCGCGGACCCGTGTCCGCCCACTCGGCTTCGAAGCCCGCGTCGCGCAATCCGTCGAGCAATTGCCAAGCGGTCTTGGCTTCGTCTTCGATGATGAGGACTCGCATGGCTTCATTCTAAGAGAAGGGGCCGCCTCACGGCGGCCCCTTCTCTTAGAACAATCGAAACCTGACAGCTACTTCACGCTCACATCGTCCAGGACGAAGGAAGTCTGAAGGCTGCTGTCTTCGACACCGTTGAACTTGAGGCGGATCGTCTTGCCCGCGTAGGCATTGAGGCTGAGCGTGCGGAGCGTGTAGCCCGAGGCCGCGTTCAGGTTGCTGTAGGTCGCGAGCGTGCCGAGCGTCGTGCCGCTGGTGTTCTGGACGAGGACGGTGAGCTTGTCGTAGGCCGTCGTCTTGGTCGTCTCGGCGGTGTCAATGTGCAGGTAGAAGGTGAGCGTGGCGCCGGCGGCGGGCACGGTGATCGTCTGGTAGAGGTATTCGGTGTGGGCGCTTCCGTAACCATCCAGCCACGCGAAGTTGGTTCCGGAGTGGGCGGACTCGCCGGTGAAGGCGCCAATGGAGCCCGTGGTGCCGGTCCAGCCGGTGGCGCCGGACTCGAAGCCGCCGTTGGTGATCAATTCGGAGCCGCCCCCGCCGCCGCCGCTGGTGACGGTCAGGGTCGCGTTGTTGCTCGTGGCGCTGCCCGCGCTGTTGCTGACGACGACCGAGAAGGTCGCGCCGTTGTCGGCGGTGGCGGTGGCGGGCGTGGTGTAGGAGGCCGAGGTGGCGCCGGAGATGTTGGCGCCGTTCTTACGCCACTGGTAGGAGAGCGGTGAAGTTCCCGAGGCGGTCACGGTGAAGGTGGCCGCGGTGCCGGCCGCCACGGATTGGTTGGCGGGTTGGGAAGTGATGCTCGGCGCGGTCGTGGTCGTGCCGCCGGACCAGGCGGCGCCGACATTGATGGCCGCGTAGGCGTTCCAGGCGGCCGCTTCCTCCGCGCCACCGGCGCCGTAGAGGTCCTTCGCGGCGTTGATGACGGCCGTGCGGGCGCTGGCGTAGTTGGAAGTGGAGGTGAGGTACACCGTCAGCGCGCGGTACCAGATCTGGGCCGCCTTGGCGGGGCCGATGCCGGTGAAGCCGCTGGGGGTGTAGGAGCTGTAGTAGTTGCTGGAGCTGGTGCTGGAAGCACCCTGGCTCAGGAAGAAGTACATGCGGTTGTTCGGGCCGGAGCTGTAGTGCACATCCAGGCTGCCGAGCGTGGAGGACCAGGCGTCCTTCGAGCCGCCATCCAGGCTGGGCTTGTACATGTAGCGGAGGGGCGAGGTGGCGAGCTGCTCGCCCACCTTCCAGCAACCATCCGTGTTGGCGACGGAGCTGGGCAAGGTTCCGCCATTGTTGGAGTAGAGCTCCACCATGTTGCCGAGGATGTCGGAGTTGGATTCGTTGAGGCCGCCCGACTCGCCGGAGTAGTTGAGGCCCGCGCTGTTGGCGCAGACGCCGTGGCTCATCTCGTGGCCGGCCACATCGAGCGCGGTGAGCGTCGTGAAGCTGCGGCCATCGCCGTAGGTCATGCAGAAGCAGGTGTCGCTCCAGAAGGCGTTGTCGTAGCTGTTGGAATAGTGGACGCGGCTGTAGGTGGCGCGGTTGGCGTTGTCAATGCCGTTGCGGCCCAGGATGTTCTTGTAGAAGTCGTAGGTGACTTCAATGCCGTAGTGGGCGTCCGTCGCGGCGGTCTCGCCGTTGGCGGCGGTGGTGGAGGAGCCTTCCACATAGTTCGCGCCGTCGCCCCAGGTGTTGTCGGCGTCGGTGTAGATCGTGCCGGTGCCCGAACCGGTCCCGTGGTTCAGGTTGTAGGTGCTGATGTGCATCGCCCGGAAGTTGTCCACCATCTGATAGCTCGAACCCGTGGAATCCGTGTGGATCTGGCGCGTGCCGCTGTACTGGGTGTTGGCGGTGCCGATGGCGTCCGCGTTGCGGAGGTTGTTCCACTTGGCCAGGATGGCGCCGGTGTGGGCGTCCACCATGTACTGCATCTCCTTGGTCTCGCCGACGCCATTCTTGAGGTCGGTGCTGATGTGGTAGGCCAGCGCGTAGCGGAGAGCGGGCTCGAAGTCGTCGCCGCCGCCGTTCTTGGCGTCGCGGAGGTTGAGGCCGTGACCCATGCCCTCGACCGGGTAGATCACCAGTTCGGCGGTGGGCTGGGAGGCGAAGGCGCCCGTGGGGGCGAGGTCGCGCACGGCCGTGGCGAGCGCTTCTTCCGAGGAAAGGCTCGGAGTGGTGTTCAGGTTGATGCCGCCGCGCAGCGCCTTGGTGGGGGCGAGGGCGCCGCCATCCACATCGGTGTGGGCGATCACTTCGGCGCCCCAGACCTTCACGCCGCGGTAGGTCTGCTGGAAGCGGGCGTGGGTCTGGCCGAAGGAATCGGTGAGGACGCGGCCGAGGGCGAAGCCGCCGTCGGCGTCCATGCCGAGCTGGCTCCGGAGGCCCATGAGGCGGGCCTGGGCCTGGGTGGCGCGCAGGGATTCCTGGGCGTGGACCTGGGCGAGGGAGGCGGGGGCCAGGGCCTGGAGGCCGCCGGCGGCGCAAAGGGGCGCGGCCACGAGGGCGGTCGCGAGAAGGGGGAGGCGGAAGCGGCGATTCGCCACGGTGTGCTCCTTGGTGAAACGACAGGTGGAGCCCGGCCGTGGGAAGCCGCGGCGGGCTGACGGGGGTGGATGGTGTTAAGAACAGGAAAGGCTCCACCATCCTTCCGACACCCCCCGAAGGCCCAAAGTTAAGTGTTGTTAAACATGTCTTAACATAAATGCACAAACGCTAATTTCTAAAAAGATGGGACTTCTTGGTGATGCTTGTTGGCTTGAGATGTGAAGAATCCGTCACCATCGAAGATGCTCAAAACGACGAAGGGCCGCCTCGCGGCGGCCCTTCGGGTGTTGCGGAGGGAGCTTGGCGCTACTTGACGCTCACATCGTCGAGGACGAA
>CAYYJN010000024.1:0-28621 GCA_964472275.1 uncultured Solibacteraceae bacterium | reverse complement strand
CCGGCTTCAGGCTTCGGGCGTCAGGCGTCGAGGCTTAGTCTCCAGCCTCCAGCCTGTCACGGCATCAACATGCCGCCGTTCACGCTCAGCACCTGCCCCGTCACATAGGCGGCCTCGTCGCTGCAGAGGAAGGCCACGGCGGCCGCGATGTCGGCGGGCGAGCCCATGCGGCCCAGCGGGATCTGCTTGGTGAACTCGGCCTTCACATCGGCGGGCAGGGTCGCGGTCATCTCCGTCTCGATGTAGCCGGGCGTGACGGCGTTGGCGGTCACATTACGGCTCGCCAGCTCGCGGGCGACGGATTTCGTGAGGCCGATGAGGCCCGCCTTCGCCGCCACATAGTTCGCCTGGCCCGCGTTGCCCATCTGGCCGACGACGCTCGCGATGTTCACGATGCGGCCGAAGCGCTGCTTCATCATCGGCTTCGTCGCGGCCTGGATGGCCGTGTAAGCGCCCTTGAGGTTCGTGTCCAGCACCGCGTCCCAGTCCTCCTCCTTCATCTGGATGAGGAGCTTGTCGCGCGTGATGCCCGCGTTGTTCACGAGGCAGTGGATGGCGCCGTGGCGCTCCACCGTCGCCGCGACGGCGGCCTTCACGCTCTCCGTGCTGGAGAGGTCCATGACGACCACATCGGCCTGGCCGCCTTCGGCGCGGATCGCCTCGGCCACGGCGTTCAGCTTGGCCTCCGTGCGCGCCGCGCAGACGACGAGCGCGCCCTGCTTGGCGAGGGCCTTGGCGATGGCTTCGCCGATGCCCTGCGAAGCGCCGGTGACGAGGGCGACCTTGCCGCTGAGATTGAACATGGAACCTCCCAAGTTGGACATGCCAGTGTAGCGGGTGGCTTGTCTAAACTGGCCTTCGGAGGGTTCCTCATGCGATCCGTCCTGCCCCTGTTCGCCTTCGCCCTCGCGCTATCCGCCCAGGCGCCGGAGCCTCGGGACGCTCGCGTGATGAAAGCTGTCTCCAAGGTCCAGGCCGGGGACCTCCAGGCCACCGTTTCGAAGCTGGTCTCCTTCGGCACGCGCCACACCCTCTCGAAGGCCGATGATCCCGCCCGCGGCATCGGGGCGGCCCGGGCCTGGCTCGCCTCCGCCTTTGGCGAACTCGCGAAAGAGCCGGGTTCACGGTTGCGGCCCTTCGAGGATCGCTTCACCCAACCGGCTGGACCCCGCATGCCGACCGCCGCCGAGCTTGTGAATGTGGGCGTCGTCCTCCCAGGGACCGACCCCCTTCGCGCCAAGGAGGCGATCGTCCTCACGGGGCATTACGATTCGAGAGTCACGGATGTCATGAACGCCACTTCCGACGCGCCAGGCGCGGACGACGATGGCAGCGGGACCTCCATGGCGCTGGAAGCCGCGAAGGCGATGGCCGCGATGCGGCTCGCGATCTCCATCTATTTCGTCGCGGTCGCGGGCGAGGAGCAGGGGCTCTTCGGCTCGGCGCATCTCGCCAAGCGGCTCCAGGATGAGGGCGTCCGGGTCCTGGCCATGCTCAGCGTGGATATCGCGGGCAACACGCACGGCAACGATGGCAGCCGCGACAGCCTCCACGGGCGCATCTGGTCCGAGGGGAGCCCCGCCACGGAGACGCCGACTCAACGCCGCCTCCGCCTCGCCCTCGGGAACGAGCAGGACAGCCCCTCCCGCGAGTGGGCGCGCTACCTCGCGCGGGTGGGCGGACGCTATGTGGAGGGTCTCGAACTCCGCGTGATGCGCAGGAGGGACCGCATCGCCCGTGGCAGCGATCACATGTCCTTCCTGGCGACAGGATCCCCGGCCGCATGCCTGCGGGAGGGAATCGAGAATTACGATGGACAGCATCAGGATGTCCGCATGGAAGGTGGCCGCTCCTTCGGCGACACGCTGGAAGGTTTCGACGCCCCGTACGCCGCGAAACTATGCAAGGCGGTGGTCGCCACCTTCGCCGAGCTTGCCCTCGCGCCAGCACCACCCACGGACCTCACCCTCGGCGGGGCCGTCAGCTCGGACACGAAATTGAGCTGGACGCTGCCTCCGGACCCGCGCATCGCGGGCCTCGTCCTTTACCGCCGTCCCGCGGACACCGGCACTTGGCGCAGGGCCCAACGCCTCGCCGTCTCCTCCGCCGCCGTCCTTCCCGGAGTCGTCCCCGACGATCATGTTTTCGCGCTGGCGACGGTGGACGCCGAAGGCCATGAAAGCCTTCCAGCCGAGATCACGCGTCTGGATTGAGAGCTTGGTAGCCTGGGGCCACCTATGAGCACCCGCATCCCCCTCGCCCCCGGCACGATTCTGGGCCGCTACCGCATCGTCGGCCTCGCGGGCGAAGGGGGCATGGGCGACATCTACGAAGCCTTCGACACGAGCCTGGAGCGCGTGGTCGCCCTCAAGCGCATCCGCGGCGGCGTCGCGGGGGACGCGGCCCAGGAGCGGTTCCGCCGCGAGGCTCTGGCCCTCGCCCAGCTCAATCACCCGGGCATCTGCCAGGTCTTCGAGTTGGCGGACACGCCCCAGGGATCCTTCATCGCCATGGAATGGATCGAGGGCGAGACGCTTCGCGCGCGCCTCGACCGCGGCCCCCTGCCCTGGCGCGAAGCCGCGGAGCTGCTGCGTCAGGCGGCGGAGGCCCTCTCAGCCGCCCACGCGAAGAACCTCGTCCACCGCGACCTCAAGCCCAGCAACCTGATGATCACGCCCGAAGGCCGCGTGAAGATCCTGGACTTCGGCCTCGTGCGTTTCGCGGAGGCGCCCATCGAGGAGCTTCGCCCCGCCACGGGCGAGACCCGGCGGCCCGATCTGGATCCCGATGCCATCGAGACCCAAGGCAAGTTCCAGGGAAGCCGCCCTTCCGGCTCGGGCCGCTCCCTCACCCGCGTCGGCGCGTTCATGGGCACGCTGGGCTACACGAGCCCCGAGCAATCGCTGGCGCGGCCCGTCGGCCCGCCCAGCGACCTCTTCAACCTCGGCCTCCTGGCCCAGGAGATGCTCACCGGCGCGCGCGCCTTCAAGGGCGAAGGCCGCGACGCGCTGGACGCGGTGGTGGATGGCGTCCGCGAACCGCTGCCCCGCGCGCTCGCGCCCAAAGCCTTCCGCGCCCTTCTGGATCGCCTCCTCCTGCGCGACCCGAACGCGCGCCCCACCGCGTCCGAAACCGCCGAAGCGCTGCGCCGCCTGCTCGCGCCGCACGGCGCGCTGTGGTGGTCCGGCCTCAGCGCCGCGCTCGCGCTGCTCATCGGCGGAACCAGCCTCTGGCTCTACGGCCGCGGCGTGATCGCCGGCCTCGTGAAAGGCCGTCCCGCGCGCGTGGCCGTGATGGGCTTCAAGAACGCCACCGGCGTGCCGATGCTCAACGCCCAGACCGAGCTGGGCCTGGCGGACCTGGTCGCCTCGCGCCTGCGCGCGGAGCCGAAGCTCGAAGTGCTCAGCGCCGAAGCCATCGCCCAGGCCGCGCGCGCGCTGAAAGTGGACCCCGCCAACGCCGCGCCCGACGACCAGCTCCGCCTCGCCAAAGCCCTCGGCGCCGACCTCATCCTGTCCGGCGCCGTGGACCGCAAGGACGGGAAGGACCGCCTCGCCTTCGTCCTCCGCGACGGGAAGGGCCGCGAACGAACCCATGGCGAGACGGAAGCGCCGCAGCTTTCGGAAACGATGCTCGATGTCCTTCCCTTGGCCCAGGCTGCGAGCCGAAGCCTCCGAAAAGCCGTGGATCCCTTCGCCAAGAAGGCGCCGCAAGACCCCTACACCATCACCCCCGAAGCCTTCGCCGCCTACGCCCAAGGCGTGGAGGCCTACCGGCGCGGGCATTACAAGGAGGCCGAGCCCCTGCTTGCTCAAGCCGCCTACGCCACACCCGAATGGACCAATGCCGTGACGACTTATGGTTTCGTGCTTACGGACCTCGCACGACCTTCGGCGGATGAAGCCCTGCGCTGGGCCCTCGTCGCGGCAAGAAAAGAGGGGAACCTGGATGGCGAGACCGGCGTGCTCGACTTCCTCGGGATCCTCTCAAATAACCGCCGGGATTTCCCCGCGGCCCGCGCCTATTTCGAGCAGGGCCTGCGCCTGGCGGACCCGCGCGGCGCGGCGGAGGACCGCGCCCTCTGCCTGAACGGCTTGGGCCTCGTGGACGAAGCCCAGGGGCGCGCGGATCTTGCCGCCCGGCACTACGCGGAGGCCTTGGCGGCCACGGATCAAAGCAAGGACCTGATCATGCGCGGCCAGGTGCTGACGAACCTCGGCAACCTCGCCCTGGCGAGGGGTGATCTCCAGGAAGCCGCGACTCACTATCAGGCCGTGGTGGACACGGCCCACCAGGTCGGCAGCGAAAGCAACGAGGCTCTGGGCCTCAACAACCTGGGACTCGTCCTCCTCTCTGAAGTCAACACCACCGCGGCCCGCCAGGCGCTTCAACAGTCCCTCTCCCTGCGCGATAGGAATGGTGAGGCCTACGGCATGGTGAGTGGCCTGCGCAACCTCGGCTTGGTTGACATGACGGAGGGGAAGCCCGAGGCCGCTCGTCCCTGGTTCCAGCGCTCCCTCGACAAGGCAGTGGCGATCCCCTTCCCTTACGGGCAAGGTCAGGCGGAGTTCTACCTTGCTGAATGCGACCGCATGGCGGGGAATCTCAAGGAAGCCTTGAGGGGGTATCAAGCGGCTCTGGCTCATTCCACCTCAGCCCACGACCAGAACAAACAGGGGCCTGAGTTAGCTGGCCAGGCCGAATGTCTGCTCCGACTCAATCAGAAGCAAGAGGGACAAGCGGCCCTCACCCAAGCTGCCTCTCTCATCCCTGGCAACCCCTTCCTGCTCCGCGCTCAGGCGTGGGCGGCCGTATTGAAGGGCGACCGCGCCACCGCGAAGGAGCTCCTTGAACTGGCCATAGCAGACCCGAAGCATGACGGCACCGAGATCCGGCTCGAACTTGAAGGGTTGCGGGCTCGCTTCGGGCTGCGATGATCGGAGAGTCTTCAACAACCCACCAGGAGCCCAACCATGGCCAAACGCGAGTGGAAGCATCTCGATCCTTCCGTCACCTACATCCTCAGCGCCGGAGATGGATGGACGCTTACCATGAACAGCGATGGCACCGTGAGCCTCGCATCCTCCGGCACCGCGTCTGAGGCGAATAGCGCGGACTTAAGCTTTACCCCTGACCCCGGCAGCGGAAACAGGAACCCACCCACCGAACCCTGACCACCCGTTTCCCTGGGACGAAAGGGCGCGGCTATTCGGCTGCGCCTTTTTTCTCGCCGAAGTAGATGGTGCCCACTTCCGCCTTCTCGCCGCGGCGGGGGAGCTTGAGGGTCACCTTGGGGCGGAAGTCGGGGCCCCACACTTCGAAGAGGATGACATTGGGCTCTTCGTTGAGGCGGCCGCCGCCGTCCACGGCGTCCGTGGCCTTGCCGGAATAGGCGAAGATCGCCTCGTGGCGCTGGTCCCAGGGCCGCACCGCGATGTCCTGGAAGGTGGCGCCCACCGCCTGCACGCGGAACTTCACCTGGAAGACATCCGTGCGCTCGGCCATGACGACGAGGCCCGAGCCACCTTCCTTCACCACCCGCGCCTTGAGCTGGGCGACGGCCTGATCGAAGGTCTGGGCGAAGAGCGGAGCGGCGGAAAGGCAGAGAACGGCGAGGGGCGTGCGGACGCGCATGGGAACCTCCGTGAAAAGTTCAACCGAGGATGCGCTCAGAGATTCAACAGATCAATAGGAACCACCGATGGTTCAACGAGTCATTTCAGTTGTTTCAACCACGCGCCGAGCTTCGTCAGATCCGCCAGCGGCGTGTCGTCGCCGTAGGCGCTGAGGGCGAGGGGCGCGGTGAGCGTGGCCTTGTCGCGCGTCTCGCGCTTGAGCAAGTGGTTCGCCTGCGGGATGAGGATGAAGTCGCCGTGAAAGCCGTCGGGCGCTTTGTCCGGCGGAAAGGCCTGTTCATCCTCTTCGCCATAGACCACGGCCACCGGCACGGGACAGCGCTCGGCGAGGGTCCAGGGATCGAGATCCAGCGTCCCGCGCACGAAGCTCAGGGATTCGGGCGCCATGAGCGACGCGCCCAGCCGCGCAAGCGGAGCCAGCACGGCGTCGCCCGCCTTTGGCGCGTCCGCGCCCTTGCGGATGGCGTCCAGCACGCTGCGCAGGTAGTCGAGGTTCGCGGTCTTCATCGCCTCAGGCGCGCCGTCGAATTGCCGGGTGATCTGCTCGGTGATGAGCGCGCCCATGGGCTTTGGCGGCAGGCCGATGAGCAGCACCGCGTCCGCGCCGGAGGCCGCGAGCAGGCTCAGGAGCGCGCCTTCGCTGTGGCCCACGAGGAGCAGCTTCCTGCCCTTCGCTTCCGGCAGCGCGCGGGCGGCTTGAAGGGCGGCCTTGATATCGCCCACCTGCGCGTCCAGCGAGATGTCCAGCTTGGGATCCTTGGAACCGATGAAGCGCTTGTCGTAGCGCAGCGAGCCGATCCCTTGCGACGCGAGCCAGGCCGCGAAGTCGCGCCCGCCGTGGCTCGGGAAGGGCAGCAATGGATTGGACCAGTCTCGGTCCGTGGGGCCCGAGCCCGCCACCATCACGGCGAAATAGCCGGAGCCCTTGGCGTCCCTCACGCTGGCCTTCAATGGAAAGGCGTTGAAACCGGGGAAGGCGATCTCGCGGTCGGAGGGCGCGGGCGCGGGGATCGAGGGCGGGGCTTGGAAAGGGATCATGGGTTCACCTCGAAGGGGAAACATTCACCGCGGAGGCGCGGAGGACGCAGAGAAAAGCTTTTCACCGCAAAGGCGCGAAGGGGTGCCGGCCCGCCAGGCCAGGACCCGCCGCGATGCGGCGGCTTTCTCGGTATCGGCTGCGCCGATACACGAGACATACCGAATTCTCGCGCCTCGCGCGAAAGTGGCATGAAGCGGAGGGGCGCCTTCACACGCTTGCGCGTGCAGCGCCCCCTCCGTTTCATGCCCAGTCCTGACCGACGATGTGCCCGGTCCTCTCCGTGCCTCTGCGTCTCCGCGGTGAAGCTGCTTTTCATCGTCGTCCATCGGCGTTCATCGGTGGTTAATCCAGTTGCGCCAACCATGCCTTCAAGGCGGGCTTCGCCCGGTTGGAGCATAGGAAGACTCGCGTCTTCTCCCATTGGAATTCCATATCGTCGGAAGGTTTCCCGATCAGCAGGCCCCGGCGAGTCGTGGCCATGCGCCATTCCGGCCGAGCAAAACGCCGCGGACGGAACCAGCGCCCGATGATGGGAAGTTTCTCTATCTCCCGATGGACTACGATCTCCGCCGCGGTCACATCCACGCTCAATACATGATCCAACAGGGCGAAGAATAGAGTCGTCAGAAGGATCATGAGAAACAATGCCGAGTCCATAAACACGGCCCTCCAGGCGCGGGGCCACTGCCACCATTTGTCTGAAGTCGGGTGAATGGCGACATTCGCCAAGGCTACACCCCAACACAGGATGGGCATCCATCCAAGCCGCCATGGATTGAGAATCGAGTGGTGTTTCTGGATTTGGAATTGTTCACGCATGTTCTCAACTCAACTGCGCCAGATCCTCCGGCGCGCTGATGGAGAGGGCTTCGACTTCGATGCCGCGCTCCTTGGCCTGGCGCTTGGCGAGGCCGGCGAGGACTTTTCCGGGGCCGAGTTCGAGGAAGCGCGTGACGCCCTCGTTCAGCAGGATGTCCATGGTGGCTTCCCAACGCACGGCGCCGGGGATCTGGCGCACGAGGCCGTCGCGCAGCGCTTCGGGATCGCGCGCCAGCGCGGCGTCCACATTGTTCACGAGCGGGCACATCGGCGCCTTGAAGGCGAGCGCGCCGAGCACGGGCAGCATGCGCGCTTGGGCGGGCTGCATGAGCGGCGAGTGGAAGGGCGCGCTCACGGGCAGCTTCATCATCTTGCGGCCGCCCTTGGCCTTCGCCGCTTCCATCGCCGCGTCCACGGCCTCCGCGTGGCCCGCGATGACGATCTGGCCGGGGCCGTTGAAGTTGGCGGGCACGACGACCTTGCCGGTGGAAGCCGCGGCTTCGGCGCAGCTCGCTTCCACATCGGAAGCGCTCATGCCGAGGATCGCGGCCATGGCGCCCACGCCCACGGGCACGGCCTCCTGCATGGCGCGGCCGCGTTCGCGCACGGTCTTCACCGCGTCGGTGAAGGAGAGCGCGCCGAGGGCGACGAGGGCGGAGTATTCGCCAAGGGAGTGCCCCGCCGCGAAGTCGGGCTTGGGCAGCTTGTGCGCGTAGGCGCGCACGACCATCGTGGAGTGCGTGAGGATGGCCGGCTGGGTGTGCTCGGTGAGCTTGAGCTGGTCTTCAGGGCCATCGGCCATGAGTTTCGACAGCGGAAAGCCCAGCGCGTGGTCGGCGTCCTGCAGCACGGCCTGGGCGGCGGCTTCGGCGGAAGCGAGCGCCATGCCCATGCCGACGGCCTGGGAGCCTTGGCCGGGAAAGAGCCACGCGGTCTTGGTCATGGGTGCACCTCGCGGAGGAAGGGGAAGGCGGCGAGGACGCGCGTCACGCGAGCCCGTTCCGCCGGGTCCAGAGTAAGGGATTCTTCGCGGTCGCCGGGGCCGACGATGGCGGCGAAGGCGCCTTCCTGGCTGTGCCAGCGCCATTCGCGGAGGCGGCCATTCTCGCTCCAGAGGAGCGAAAGCGCGCCGGGATCGCGGCGACGGATCTCGCCGCCGTTGTGGGCGAGCAGCGTGCGGTCCGCGGGCAGCGGCGCGAGCAGCGACGCGCCGAGGCGCTGGCTGTCGGGCGGCAACGGATCGCCAAGGGCCTGCGCCAGCGTCGGCGCGAGATCCAGGTTCGAAGCGAGCGCGTTCGCGTTGCCCTTCAGCGCCGCGATCCAGGCGGAAGAAAAGCCTTGAGGCGGCAGGATCCACAGCGGCACATGGAGCGTCTGCGGGCGCACATCCTCCAGCCGCCCCAGCGCGGGGCCCTGGAAGTTCTCGCCGTGGTCGGAGGTGGAGAGGACGAGCGTGTGCTCCAGCAGGCCGCGCCGCGCGTACTCCTGGAGGATCTGGTCCTGCACCTCGTCCAGGTAGCGGATGGCGTTCCAGTAGCGGGCGAGATCCTCGCGGCGGGAAGGCGTGGCGTCGGGCCGCAGGCGCGCCACATCGGCGGCGGTGAAGGGCGTGAAGCCGAGCTTCTGGAAATAGGGCGCGTGGGTCGCGCCGAAGTGGAGCACGGTGAAGGCGGGTTTGCCCTTCTCCTGATCCAGCCAGCTCCGCAGCCACGGCAGCAGCGCCGCGTCATCCGCGGCGGCGTCGTTCACCAGCGCGGGCGGGTGGGGATTGTCCGCGAGGGGCGGCCCGGCGAGGTCCTGCGTCTCGTAGCGATCCAGCCCATCCGCCAGCAGGTAATCGGGGAAGCCGTAGTAGTCGAAGCGCTGGACGGAGAAGACCGCGGTCGCCATGCCGTGCGCTTGAGCGCGGTGCCAGAGCAGCGGCTCGTGGTGGTAGCGCGCGCTGCCCTGCACCGGATCCACGCCGGAGAAGAGGCTCGGCAGCGCCACATCCGTCATGGGTGCGGGCGCGAAGGCTTCCGTGAAGTTCAGCACCTGACCGGAGCGGATGCGCGCCGCGAGCTTAGGCATGAGCTCGGGATCGAAGGCATCGTTGTTCAGGCTTTCATGGACGAGCACCAGCACTTGAAAGGATGGCGGCGGCCCCTGCGGCGTCTTCTCCCGCGCCAGCGCGCGCCGGAGCCCGCCCGCGCCGACGCGCCGCGCGCGCACCTGCGTGGCCATCATCAGCAGCGCGGTGTCGGGAGGCTGAAGCCGCGTGGCGGGGACGAAGCGGTTGAGCCCTGCGAGAAGCAGCGCCGCGCCGAGCAGCTTCCACCATCGGAATTTCGTCGGGGCGGCCTTCACGCCCTTGAACGCGAAGGCGCCGAGGATCGCGCAGGCGGTGAACGCGAGCGTCATGCCGAGACTGAGGCGCTCCTTGAAGAGCAGCCAGCCGTAGCGCGGTTCGGAGAGCGCGAACTCCACGGTGCCGTGATCCGGATAGGCGCCCTGGTAGAAGCGATACCCGACGCAGAAGCAGAGCCACAGCCCCCAGATCGCGCCGAAAAGGAGGAGGAGCTTCGGTCGCTTCGCGAGAGGCGAAAGCGCGAAGGGTTCCCAGAGCAGCCACCCGAGCAGCGGCCACGCGAGCAGCCAGGCCCATTCCATGGCTTGCCCATGCGCGCCCAGCCAGAGCAGCAGCGCCAGGTGGACGAGCCCGTTCAGCGCCAGCCAGCGGGCCAGAGGCCTGGACATCAGGCCTTCGGCGCCATCTGCGCGAGGCGAGCCTGGATGCGTTCGTGGAGGCGGCCCTCCACCGCGCGGATCGCGGCGCCGATGCCGTTCTTCACCGCGTGGCCGTTGCTGCTGCCGTGGCCGATGACGGAGACGCCCTGGATGCCGAGCAGCGGCAGGCCGCCGTATTCGCGGTAATCGAGCTGCTTGAAGAAGGCGCCGAGGGCGGGCTTCACGAGCCAGCCGCCGAGCTTCGCGCGGAGTGAGGACATGAGCGCGCCCTTCAGCCCCTGGCCCACCATCTTGGCCATGCCTTCGGCGCTCTTGAGGACCACATTGCCAACGAAGCCGTCGCAGGCGATCACATCGAAGCGGCCGTTCCAGATGTCGCGGCCTTCGGCGTTGCCGAGGAAGTTGAGATCCATGTCCCGCAGGAGCGCCGCGGCCTCCAGCGTGACCGTCGTGCCCTTGGAGTCCTCTTCACCGACGCTGAGCACGCCGACCTTGGGCTTGGCGACGCCCAGCACCTGCTCGGCGAAGACCGCGCCCATGAGTGCGAAGCAGGCGAGATGCTCGGGCCGCGAATCAATGTTCGCGCCCACCTCGATGAACACCGTGGGCTTCCCGCTGAGGTTGGGCATGAGGCTCGCGAGGCCGGGGCGCTCCACGCCGGGCAGCTTGCCGATGACGAGCGTGCTCGCCACCATGGCCGCGCCGGTGTGGCCCATGCTCACCATGCCGTCAGCCCTCCCCTCGCGCACGGCCTGGGCGGCGAGGCGGATGGAGCTGTCCTTCTTCTCCTTGAGGATGGACATGGGCTCGTCGTGGAAATCCACCACGGACCCCGCGGGGACCACCGTGAAGCGCTTCTCCAGCGGACCCGTCAAACCATGCTGGACGAGAGCTCCGCGCAGGCGGGCTTCATCGCCCACCAGCAAGAGCTCCAGATCCGGCCATTGCTCAAGGGCCTGGCGCGCGCCTTCAAGGGTCGCCTGGGGAGCGTGGTCGCCCCCCATCGCGTCCAACGCAATGCGGCAAGTGCCCAAGGGGACGCCTTAGTTCGCGGCGACCCGGACGGCCTGCTTGCCGCGGTAGTGGCCGCAGGAGGGGCACACGCGGTGGGGCAGCTTGGCCACGCCGCAGTTGGCGCAGTTGGTCGAGCTCATGGCGTCGAGGCTGTCGTGGGTGCGGCGGCGGTCGCGGCGGGCCTTGGAGTGGCGGCGCTTGGGATTCGGCATGGCAGGCTCCGATTGGAAAGTTTACAGGCGTTCAGGATTCGAGGTCCAGCCGGACGCCTTTGAGGGCGCGGGCCAGGGCGCTTTCGGGCTTGAGAGCCTCCGAGGGGCAAGCGCAGGGCCCCTTGTTCCAGTTCTTGCCGCAGACGGGGCAAAGCCCGCGGCAGTCGTCCTGGCAGAGCGGATGCCGGGGCGACTGGAGTTCGAACTGCTCCCGGGCGAGGTCGTTCTCGTCCAGCTCGTCCTCAGGCATGAAGACGACATCGAGATCCTGGGTGCCCAAGGTGTGCTCGCCCCGCCGCGCCAGATCCGGGTCCGAACTGGCGAGGTACTGGGCGGTGACGGCCATGGGCCGGTCCAGGGGCGCGAGGCAGCGGGAGCAGGCGCCCTGCCACATGCCCTTGCCCTGGACATCAATGAAGAGGTCCTGGCCAGAAGGCAGGAGGAAGACTTCGTAGGCCGCGTCCAGCACCCGGTCCTCGCCCTCCAGCGCCAGATCGCTCAGGGCGCCTTTGAGGCGAAGGCCCTCTTGGGGCAGCTTGTGGCGGTCAATCACGGCGCGGCCTTACTTGCCCTTGGGCGCGGACGCGCCAGCGGTCTTGTCACCGGCCGCGGGAGCGCCTTGCGGAGCGCCGCCCGTGCTGAGGCCCTGGTCCGGCGTCAGCGTGAAGGGGCCGAAGTCGGAGGGGTTGCCCGGATCGCCCTGGCAGGTGAGGGAGTAGGTGTGGGGATTGGACTGGCCCTGGTAGGGCTGGCCGAAGGGATCGTCGGCGGACATGTTGGTCTTGACCAGGCTCTCCTTCACCAGCGGGGAGTTCTGATCCACCATCGCGCCGAAGTTGGAGAAGTCGGGGTACTTGCCGTGCTTGAGGTAGTACTGGGCGAGGCCATCGGCCACCACCTGCATGTCGTCCTGGGCCTTGATGTAGCGGGCGTGGGCCGAGTGCTTGCGATACTGCTGGAAGCCGAGCGTGCCCAGCACCGCCAGGATCATCATGGCGACGAGCAGTTCGAGGAGGCTGAAGCCCTGTTGGCGGAGGGTCATGGCGTCTTCCGAGTGAAGGGAGCGGCAGCCGCCAGCGACAGCCACCCAAGCGCTCCAGTGTGCCAGAAATCGCTGGGAATTCAACGATCCAAAGGGAGCTATGCCTCGCCGGGACCTTCCGTTCCCTCGGGGTCCGGCGCGGGCGGAAAGGCTTCGGGCCGGGGGAAGGACGCGGGTTGCGCCTCCACGCCGCCCAACTCCTGGAGCCAATACCGGTAGGCCCGGAAGCTCATGCCCAGGCGACGGCAGGCCTTGGTCTTCACGCCGCCCGCCTCCTCCAGCGCCCGCCGGAGGAAATGGCCTTTGAGCGCCTGCATCCAGGCTTCCAGGTCCACGCCGTCGGCTGGAAGCGCCAGCGTCACCTGGGGCGGCTGAGGGCCGCCGGAAAGCACCACCTCCGGGAAGAGGTCGCGGGTGACGGGACCGCCGGGATTGAGCGCCACGCAGCGCTCCATGAGGTTCTCCAGTTCGCGCACATTGCCAGGCCAGCGATAGGCCTGGAGCGCCGCCAAGGCATCGGGGTGGAGCGGCATGGACGCCTTGCCCAGGCGCTCGCAGGCGCGGCGGATGAAATGGTCCGCGAGCACGCCCAAATCCTCGACCCGTTCCCGCAAGGAGGGCAGCTCGATGTGGAGGATGTTGAGGCGATAGAAGAGGTCTTCCCGGAACGCGCCGCTCTCCGCCCGCTCGCGGAGCTGCTTGTTGGTGGCGGCGATGACGCGGGCGTCCACGGGCCGCTCTTCCGCCGAGCCCAGGCGGCGCACCTTGCGCTCCTGCAGCGCGCGCAGCAGCTTCACCTGGAGCGGCAAGGGCATCTCGCCGATCTCATCCAGGAAGAGGATGCCGCCTTCCGCCTCTTCGAAGAGGCCGCGCTTGGTGGCGGTGGCGCCCGTGAAGGCGCCCTTCTCGAAACCGAACAGCTCGCTCTCCAGCAGGTTCTCCGGCAGCGCGCCGCAGTTCACGGCGACGAAGGGGCCTTTGCCGCGGTCCGAGTAGCGGTGGATGAGGCGCGCGACGACTTCTTTGCCCGTACCGCTTTCGCCGGTGAGCAACACGGTGGAATCGGCGCGGGCGACCTTGCCGACGAGCGCTTGGATCTTGCGCATGGTCTGGCCCACGCCCACCAGTTCGCCCACCAGCTCTGGCTCGCCTTCCGTCGCCGGGGCTTCGGTTTCCGCCAGCAGGCCCTTGAGCGTGGCGATGAGGTCTTCGTTGCGGAACGGCTTGGTGATGAAGTCCACGGCGCCGAGGTTCAGCGCCTGCACCGTCGTCTCCGTCGTCGCGTAGGCCGTCATGATGACCACCGGCAACGCGAGGCCGCGCTCCTTCATCCAGGTGAGCAGCTCGATGCCCGAGCCGTCCTTGAGGCGGAGGTCGCTGAGCACGCCGTCATAGCCGCCCGCCTCCAGCGCGGCGCGGGCTTCCTTCAACCCGGCCACCGCCGTGCAGCGAAAACCCTGCTGGGCCAAGGTCAGGTCCAGCACTTCGCGGAGGCCCTGTTCGTCCTCGAGCAGCAGGATGTGATGGGTGGGGGATGGCATCGCACGACAGTATGGCGCGGCGGATTGAGGCGGATCGAGACAGATTGACGCGCTCCCGTCCCGGGCCGGACCATGGCCGGATGCGCTTTCTCCTGAGCCGGACCGACGCCCTGGGCGACCTCGTGGTTTCCCTGCCGGTGATGGCGCGGATCCTGGAGCGCGATCCCGCGGCGGAGATCCACTGGCTCGTGGCGCCCGCCACCGCGCCGGTGCTGGAGCAGGTGCCGGGCGTCGCGGGCATCCATCCGCGCGTGCCGGGCCAGGATCTGGCGGCGCTGATGCGCGGCCTCCGCCTCGACGCGGTGCTCAATCTCGGCCATCGGGATCGGGAAGTGCTCCCCGCCGCCAAGGCCGCGGGCGTGAAGGTGCGCGTGGGACGCGCCCGGGGCGCGCGGCAGATCCTCGCCGCCACGCACCGGCTCTGGGGCGGGCGCACGGGCACCGGCCGCCACGAGGCTCAGCACGCGCTGGATTTCCTCCAGCCCTTCGGCTGGGCGGGCGGCGCGACGCCCCTGCCCCGCCTCGCGCTCACCGGCGCGGAACGCGCGGCGGGCGCGGAGGATCTCGAGGCCTGGCCGCGCCCCCGCCTCGGCCTCGTCCTGCGCGGGAGCGGCGCGGGCGCGGCGCCGTCCTCCGAATGGTGGACGCGCGCCCGCGAAGCGCTCCGCGCGGGCGGATGGTCCACCGTCGCGCTCGCGCCGCTGGAGGGCGCGGAAGTTCCTCCCGGCGACATCCGCCGCCTCATGGCGCGCCTCGCCGCCTGCGACGCGATCCTCTCGCCGAGCACCGGCCCCGCCCACCTCGCCGCCGCGCTGGGCGTGCCGACGCTCTGCCTCATGGGCCGCCGCGCCGCCCATGGCCCCGATCGCTGGCAGCCGCTGGGCGAATCCGTCGTCGCGCTTCAGTATCCCGGTCCCGAAGACGATCTCGGCGGCGGCATGGATCGCCTCGATCCGGCGGAAGTTCTCCGCGTGCTCGAGGCCTTCCGATGAGCGCGCTTCCCACGGGCGCCACTTGGGTGCGCTTCCCGCGCTTCGTCGGCGACGCGGCGATGCAGATGCCGATCCTGCGGCTGCTGAAGGCCGTGGGCGCGGGTCCGCTGGTGGTGTGGGGACCGAAGGCGACAGTGTCCCTGGTCGAAGGCACCGGCCTCTGCGACGCCGTGCGCTTCGATGAAGGCAAGCCCGGCGCGCTCGCCATGGCCCGCGTCCTGAAAGAGGCGAAGGCGGTCCGCAGCGTCCACTTCCCGAAGAGCCTGCGCCCGGCGCTCGCCGCCTTTCTCGCGCGCGTGCCGGAGCGCATCGGCGTGGACGAAAGCCTCGCGGGGCTCTTCAATACGGTCAGCGGACCGTTCTGGAAAGCCGAAGGCCCCTTCCTGCTCCGCTACGGCGCGGTGCTGGAGAAGGCCTTTCCGGACGCGGGCCCGATGCCCTTCGCCGACTACGATCCCGGTCTCGCCGTGGGCGCGCCGCGCGAACCCTATGTCTGCCTCATGCCCGGCAGCACCTGGCCTTCGAAGAGTTGGCCGGTCCGCCATTTCCGCGCGCTGGCCTTGAAGGCGCGCTCCGAAGGTTTCCAAGTCGTCGTGCTCGGCTCGCCGGAGGAGGCGGCGTTCTGCGCGGAAGTGGCCGGGATGGAAGGCCTCGATCTCTCCGGGCGGACCTCGTTGAAAGAGGCCGCCGCCTGGCTCCGGGGCGCCGCCGCAGCGGTGGGCAACGACTCGGGACTGAGCCACCTCGCGGCCGCCTGCGGAACGCCCATCGTGGCGCTCTACGGCTCGACGGACCCCGGCGGCTCCGCGCCCTGGGGACCGCGCGTCCGCGTGCTCAAGCGGCCCGGCGTGCCCTGCGCGCCCTGCTTCAAGCCCGTCTGCGCCGTGGTAGGCCATCCCTGCCTGGATGGGCTGGAACCGGAAACCGCGTGGTCCGCGCTTCAGGAACTCCTGCGACAATAGGCTCACGAAACGATTAGAGGAACGATTCCATGATCCGCCGCGCCCTGCCCTTCCTGATGCCCGCCCTGCTCCTGGCCCAAGCGCCGAAGATCAGCTTCGACGCGACCCACTTCGATTTCGGCCGCATCAGCCCGGATAAGAAGGTGAGCCACCTCTACAAGGTGACGAACACGGGCAACGCCATCCTCAGCATCACCAATGTGCGCCCCGCCTGCGGCTGCACTTCCACCGTGACGGGCCAGTGGTCCGTGAAGCCCGGCGAGAGCACGCAGATCGAAGCCACCTTCGATCCCAAGGGCCAGCGCGGCATCGTGCGCAAATCCATCGTCGTCATCTCCAACGACCCGTCCACGCCCGAGACGACGCTCACCTTCGACGCCGAAGTGGTCCAGCCCATCCAGCCCAGCAAGGACAATGTCTTCTTCGACCAGGTGGACCGCACCGGCTCGGCCACCGACAGCATCCGCTTCGCCAGCACCGATGGGAATCCGGTGCAGCTCACGGGCGCCCAGGCTCCGGGCGCGCCCTACCTGCACCTCGCCACCCGCTCGGAAGGCAAGGACGCCGTGCTGGATCTGAAGCTCGCGGGATCCGAGATCCCCAAGGGCCAGGACATGGGCATCGAGGTCGTCACCGTCCACACCAGCAACCCGCGCCTGCCCGTGTTCCGCGTGAATGTGCAGTGGCAGGTGAAGCCTTCCATCGTCCCCGATCCCCCCGCCGTGGCCTGGAGCGAAGCGAAGGTCGGCGCGGCGCTGCGCATGGAGCTGACGCTCACCCAGGCGAACGGCAAGCCCTTCCGCGTGACCAACGCGACTTCCACGAATCCGCTGCTCGAAGTGGAGGGCGTGGGCGCCGCCGCGGCCGCGAAGCAGAAGCTTGTCATCGTCTTCTCCGCCAAGGCGCGCCCCGGCCGCTACAGCGAGAAGGCGACGATCCTCACCGACGATCCCCAGCGCCCCAGCATCGAGATTCCGGTCTACGCGGTGTTGAAGTAGGCTTCTGGCTCCGGGCTACGGGCTACACGGCTGGGCTTGGCGCATCCGATCGTTTCGCCAACCTGTGATCGGCCGGATTTCGAATCGTAGGCTGACGATCCGCCAAGCATGGGTCGGCACCAGCCGCGCAGCCTGGAGCCTGAGGCCCGGAGCCCGCGCCCCAGCATCGAGATCCCGGTCTACGCCGTGTTGAAGTAGGCTTCTGGCTCCGGGCTACGGGCTACACGGCTGGGCTTGGCGCATCCAATCATTTCGCCAACCTGCGATCGGCCGGATTTCGAATCGTAGGCTGACGACCCGCGAAGCATGGGTCGGCACCAGCCGCGCAGCCTGAAGCCTGAGGCTCGGAGCCCGAAGCCCGCGGCCCGCTAAACTGCGGACATGCGCAAAGCCTCCCACGCCGTCGCCGTGGCCGCCCTGGGCGGAACGGCCTTCATCTGGGGCGGCACCTTCGGCGCGGTGAAATTCGCGCTGAACACCGGCATGGGCGTGGAGGCGCTGCTCGCCTACCGCTTCCTCCTCGGCACGGTCGGCCTCGCCATCTTCCTCGTCGCGCTGCGCATCAAGCCTCAGGCCCGCGAAGTGAAGGACGGCCTCTGGCTGGGCCTGCTGCTCTCCACGCTGTTCTGGCTGCAGACGGATGGCCTGCGCTTCACGACGACGACGAAATCCGGCTTCATCACGGGCCTCTATGTGGTCTTCACGCCGCTGGCGGCCACCTTCGCCGGGGACCGGCTCAAGCCCTCCCACGCGCTGGGCGCGTTCATCGCGCTTCTCGGCCTGAGCTTCCTCGTCTACCAGCCGAGCCTCGGTCTCGCGGGGTGGAATCGCGGCGACACGGAGACGCTGCTCAACGCGATGCTCGTGGGCGTCCACATCGTGATGACCTCGCGCTTCAGCCGCCGCTCCAGCGGGTGGGTACTCGCCTTCGTGCAGGTCGCCTTCACGGCCGTGGTGATGATGGCGGTGGCGGCCTTCAGCCCCGGCGGCTTCCGCGGCGCGGGCTCGTCGCTGCGCTCGCCCGGCGTCTGGATCGCCCTCGCCTACCTCGGCTTTCTCGCCACGACGCTGGCCCTATGGGTGCAGAGCACCATGCAGGCCAAGGTGACCGCGACGGAAGCGGCCATCCTCTTCAGCCTGGAGCCGGTCTTCGCCGCGCTGCTGGCGGTCTCGGGCCTCATCCCCGGCATCCGCGAGCGGTTGGGGGCCTGGCAGATCGTCGGCGCCGTCCTCATCGTCACGGCCACGCTGGTGGCGGAGCTGGGACCGCGGCTGCTGAAGGGGAAGACGGCGACCAGCTAGGAAGTTCGTCCCCTTGCCATGGGGCTCTGATCCGTCGAGCAGGAAAAGCGGAACACAGAGGGCACAGAGAAACGCAGAGGGGGCCAGGCGGTGCGAGCGTGGAAGCCGCCCGCCTTAGGCGGGCTTGCCGCTGCGCGGCAAGGTTGAGGGCGCGAGGGCGGGAGGCTCTTAAAGGCCTCCAGCCCTCGCGCCCTCAACCTCCGGCTTCCACTGGCCGTTCAGAGGTGCGCCTCTGTGGCCCTCTGTGTTCCCGCGGTTGTCGCCCTTCGAAGATTCCAGGCGATCGGATACTGCTATCCCACCCGGTCCAACACCACGAGCGTCACATCGTCCCGGAAGGACGACTCGCCGTTGAAGGCTTTCACGCGGGTGATGATGTGGCCGGCGGCCTGATCGGCGTTGGCGGGCAGCTCGGCGCAGATGCGAAGCAGGCCTTCCTCGCCGAGCATCTCGCGGTCGTCCCGCTCGGCTTCCACGAGTCCATCCGTGTAGAGCACGAGGCGGTCGCCCGCGGGCAGTTCCGATTCCTGCTCGGTGAAGGGAAGGCTCTCATCCAAGCCCAGCATGAAGCCTTTGCCTTGCAGGTATTCGGGCCGCCGCAGGCCGCCTTCCGCGCCGGAGTGGATGCGGAAGGGGCTCGTGTGCCCGGCCACCACATAGCGCAGGCGCCCCGACTCGGGCTCCAGGTGGCCGACCCAGGCCGTGGCGAACTGCTCGGCGAGGATGGAGCGGGTGAGGTCGCGGTTCATGCCTTCGACCCAGGCGAGCGGGCCGCCGCCGCCGCGCACCTGGCTTTCGAAGCTGGTCTTCACCATGGCGCTGATGAGGGCCGCGGTCACGCCGTGGCCGCTCACATCCGCGATCATGATGGCCGTGCCGCCATCGGACGCGGGCGCGAGGGCGTAGATGTCGCCGCCGATGCCTTCCGCCGGCAGGTAGCGGTGGCTCCACCGCACGCCCGGCGCCTGGCCGGGCAGTTGCGGCAGCAGGCCGAGCTGGAGCGCGGCGGCGAGCGACAGCTCGCCTTCCATGCGCTCCTGGAAGGAGGTGAGCTCCCGGTTCTTCTGCCGGATCTCCTTCTGCATGGCGATGAGGCGGAAGGCGCTGTCAATCTTCGCGAGCACTTCCTGGGCGTGGAAGGGCTTGCTGATCATGTCGTCCGCGCCGAGGTTCAGGCCGCCGATCTTGGAGGCCGTGCCATCCAGCGCGCTGACGATGATGAAGTAGGCGTCCTTCAGGAGGGGATCGGCCTTCACGCGCTTGCACAATTCGTCCCCGCCCATCTCCGGCATCTTCAGGTCGGAGACGATGAGATCCGGCTGGAGCCGCGCCATCTCCTCCAGCGCGTGACGGCCGTTGCCGGCCATCAGCACATGGTAGCCCGCGCGTTTCAGGTAGAAGCCGAGGATGTCCCGGATCGGGGCCTCGTCATCCACCACCAGCACGACGCCCTTCGCCATGCGGCCTCCCTATCCGGCCTCTCCTCAAGCGCCCCGGAGGGCGTCCTGCTCGGTGGCGAAGATGGAGAAATAGTTGGTGAGGTTCGTCTGGTCGAAGGTCTTCTTCACCGCGGGGGGCAGGCAGGCGAGGTGCAGCTTGCCGCCGCTCTTGTCCACGCTGTTGCGCGCGGCGACGAGGAGACCGAGGCCCGAGGAGTCAATGAAGCTGACGCCATCCAGGTTGATCACGAGGAGTTTGGGCTGCTGGGTCGCGACGGTTTCGCGGATGACATCCCGGAGCTGGGCCGTCACTTCGAAATTGACCTTGCCCTGGATCGTCACCACCGAGGCGCTGCCTTCCTGGCGGGTCTGGATGTTGAGCATGGGGGTCTCCCGGACTGGCGTTTTGGCTAGAGGATACCTTGAAGAACCCGGCGGCGGGCAGCTTCCCGCTGCCGAAGCTTGTACTCGGCGTGACTGGCTGGACCTGATTGGGAATTCCGGAAGCCGGATTCCTCCATGACCTGGACCTCGTGGGCAAAGAAGAAAGTCAATTGTTCCTGCTCTTGGAGCAAGTCGGCAAGTCCCACCCCAGACATGAGTTCCGGATGGCCCAGGGCCTTGAGCCGGGCCTGGATCGTCTCCAGGGCCCCCGTGGCGGGGCTGGCGAGGCGGATCAGGGTCCGGGCCGTGAACTGGACGGCGGCGTAATTCTGGGCCGTGAAGGGGTTTTCCCAGACGCCCTCATCCCGGAGCGCGAGCCGACGGTTCAGGGCCGCCCGATCCTCGGCTCCAAGGGCCGCCAGTTCAAAGGCGGGAGGTAAGCCGCCCATCCAGGCCTTCAAGGCCTCCAGATCAATCATCCGGTTCCGCGAACGGGAGGGCTTGATGTGGGTGGGCAGGAGCGCGTGGTGGTCCAGGAGGAAGCGGATCACCTGGAGCACGCCCAGGCGGTCCTGGGCGACGAAGCGGATGCCGATGTGGTCGTAGATCGTCTCGGCCACATTTTCCGGCTTGTGGAGCAGCTTGAGCAGCATGGAGGCGCGGTCCTTCTGCTCCTTCTTCTCCACGCCCGCCAGCTCCACCTCGTAGGCGCCGCGCAGCTTCCAGCGGCCGCCCTCCAGCACGAGGTGGCGGTCGTAGGGCGCGAAGACCTGGGCCTGGATCTCCGGCAGGAAACGCAGGTTCACATCGTGATCCAGGTGGAAGAGCGTGTGCATGACCCGAAGCACCGCGCAGGACCAGGCCGCCTTCGCGTCCCGCGGGCGCGTCGAGGCCCAGACGATGAGCTGGAGCGGGTCCTCGCAGGCGGAGACTTCCATCGGCGGGTGGGGATCGCCGGGTTCCAGGATCACGGTCTGGAGGAAGGCCAGAGCCTCCTGATGGACGCGCCGCACCTGATGCGCCTGCACCGGGATGGAGAGGTCGTACCCGTAGGCCAGCGCGAAGTCCCGGGCCTCGCTCACTGAACCGCAGCGCAGGCCTTCCAGATCAATGCTGGAACCGCCGCCCAGGACGACCTGGGTCACTTCGGGCGGGAGTGGAAAGGCGGGAGCCGTGACCATGGGGACTCCCATCATAGCCGCCCATGAAAAAAACGGGGCCCCAAGTCGGGGCCCCGTTTTTGAACCGCGAACGGCCTACTTGATGGCGAAGGCCAGCGCGAAGGCGTAGATGACCAGGGACTCGATGAGGGCGAGACCGATGATCATGTTCGTGCGGATATTGCCGGCGGCCTGGGGATTGCGGGCGATGCCTTCGCAGGCGGAGGCGATGGCCTTGCCCATGCCGATGCCGCCGCCGAGGGCCGCGAGGCCGAGGGCGACATGCGCGAGGTAGTGGCCGTCGAAGCCCTTGGCCGCGGCGGCCGCGGCGGGCTCCTGGGCGAAAGCGGCGACGGAAGCGGTGAAGAGGGCCGCGGTGGTCAGGAACTTCTTCATGGGAACCTCGAGGGTTGGGAGCGCCTGGGGCGCAAGGTGGAAAGGAAAAGCGAGCGGAGGTCTAGTGCTCGTGGGCGACGGCGGACGACAGGTAGATCACCGTCAGCAGGACGAACACGAAGGTCTGGATGAGGACGGCGAAGAGGCTCAGCACCATGCCGGGCACGGGCAGGAGGATGGGCAGCGCGGCGAAGAGCAGCCCGGAGACCACATGCTCGCCGCTCATGTTGCCGAAGAGACGGACGCTGTGGCTGAGGATGCGGGCCACCAGGCCGAGCAGTTCGAGCGGCATGATGAGCGGGATCAGCCACCACACGGGGCCGCGGAAATTCCAGAAGTACTTCACGGGGCCGTGCGCCTTGATGCCTTCCCAGTTGTAGTGGAAGAACACGACGAGGGCGCAGCCGAGGGTCACATTCCAGTTCGTCGTGGCGGGCGTCAGGCCCGGCACCATGCCGAACAGGTTGCAGAAGAAGATGAAGAGCGCGAGCGTGCCGACGAGGGGCAGGTATTTCTCGCCGTGGTGCGCGATGTTGTCGTCAATGATCCCCTGCAGGCCCTTGAGGATGGCTTCCATGGAGGCCTGGAGCGGCGCGGGCACGCGGGCCAGCTTGCGCTTCACGGCGAAGCAGAGGGCCAGGGTGAGGATCGCCGCCAGCGAAGCGCTGAAGAGGGGGTCGTAGCGCTCCAGCCAGGACATCGGCACGCCCGCGTTGAACCCGGCCCAGAGGTGGCGGTGCAGGCCAAGCACATCCGTCAGCCAGGCGGCGAGCAGCGAGATGTGATGTTCCATGGGGCGCGGTCCTCTAGTCTTCGGTGGTGCTTGGGTTGGAGCCAGGGTTGGCGCCTTCGGGCGGGCCTGGGGGCGCGGGTTCGGCCTTTCTCAAGGCGAGAAACACGGCTTCCAGCAGGATCGCGCCGACGGAGAGCAGGAGGCCCGTGGCGAACGGGATCCCCTCCTCGGGGAAACGATTTATTATTCCAGCGAGCGCCGCCGCGATCAACGCAAGCTTTCCCGTGCTGAGCAAGACATAGCCCGCCCGGCCCGGATTTCCGGGCGTGAGCATCCGCTTCACCAGCAGCACATGCAGCCACCAGAAGGCGAAGGAGGCCGCCGCGCCTCCCGCGAAGGCCAGACCGGCGGGCCAGGAGCGGCCCAGGCCCCAGCCCAGGACGCCGGCCACGGCGAGGCCCGCCATGGTCCGCTGGATGCGCTGGAGATGGACCTCAGGGCCGGGGCTCATGCTCGTCGTCCTCCATCGCGTCCAAGGGAGCGGCCTTGCGGGCGGCCTCCGCGTCCCGGGTCGTCTTCGTGGAGGCCGCGTCGTAGCGGTCCAGCTTCTGGGAGGTCTTGAACAGTTCCCAGAATCCCGCGGCCACGCCCCAGGCCAGGCCGATCCATTGGCCAAGCTCCGCATGCCCGAACTTGCCGCCGATCCAGCGGCCCAGGAAGAGCCCCGCCACGATGGCGATGGGAAAGACCATGCCGAGGGCCAGCAGATCCGCCCAAAGGTTCCGCTCCTCCGGGTCCGCGTCGCGCGTGGCGGCCTTCTTGATGCGCCTCAGGATCATGGGGGCCTTTCACGACGAAGGCGCGGGAGCGAGTCCCGCGCCTTCCAGTCTAGCTTCCAGACTCAGAGCCAGCCGATGCGTCCGGCCAGTTCCAGCAGCTTCGGGCCGAAGGCCGTGGCGAGCAGCGTGATGGCGCAGCCGAGGGTGACGACTGCGGAGACCGCCATGCCGGGAGCTTCGACCTCGGCGCCTCCTTCGTGGAAGTACATCTGACGGATGACCCAGAGGTAGTAGAAGGCGCTCACGGCGCTCGTCAGGACCGCGATCACCACGAGTCCGATGAGGCCGTTCTGCACCGCGATGTTGAAGAGGTAGAACTTGGTGAAGAAGCCGGCCAGGGGTGGGATGCCCGCCATGCTGAACATGAAGATGAGCATGGCGAAGGCCAGGGCCGGGCGCTTCTTCCCGAGGCCGCGCAAATCGTCAATGCGCTCGCCGACGCCGCCCTTCTGGATGTGGATGACGATGGCGAAGGCGCCCAGGCTCATGAACAGGTAGACGAAGGTGTAGAGCCAGACGGCCTGGGTGCCGAGAAGCGTGTCCGCCGCCAGCACGCCCATGAGCATGTAGCCCACATGGGCGATGCCGGAGTAGGCCAGCATGCGCTTCATGCTCTGCTGACGGACCGCGGCCACATTGCCGAGGATCATGCTCAGGGCCGCGACGAATTCCAGCGGCAGCCGCCACAGGTCCATGAGGCCGTGGAAGGCCGTGCCGAACACGCGGAGGAAGGCCGCCAGCGCCGCGGCCTTGGCCGCCGTCGCCATGAAGGCCGTGATGGGCGTGGGCGCGCCCTCGTACACATCCGGGCTCCACTGGTGGAAGGGCGCGGCGGAGACCTTGAAGCACATGCCCACCAGGATGAAGAGCACGCCGCCGAAGACGAGCAGGCTGTTGGCCTGGGGCGCGAGCGGCAGCTTCTGGCCCAGCTCGGCGAGGTTCGTCACGAGGCCGCCCGAGGCCATGAACAGCAGGCTCACGCCGTAGATGAAGATCGCGCTGCTGAAGGCGCCGAGCAGGTAGTACTTCATGCCGGCCTCGACCCCGCGCTTCTGGGAGCGGAAGTAGCCGACCAGGATGTAGGAGCAGAGCGCCATCAGCTCCATGGAGAAGTAGACGCTGACGAGATCCGTCGCGCCGCAGAGGAAGAGCATGCCCGCCGTGGCGAAGAGGATCAGCGCGTAATACTCCACCGTCTGCTCCCGCACGGCGTTGAGCACCCGCTGCGAGAGCGCGACCGTCGCGAGTGCCGATAGCAGCACGAGGGCCTGGAAGCCCTTCGTGAGGCCATCCACGCGGTACATGCCGTTGAAGCCCTCGCCGGGCTTGCCGAGGTAGACATAGGCGCCCGCGAGCAGCAGCGCCACGAAGGTGACCGGCGCCCACTTGTGCTTCTCGCCTTTGAAGAGGAGGGTGCCGGGCCACAGCATGAGCGTGGCGATGACGACGAGCAGGATCTGCGGCGCGATGAGCGGCACGCCCTGGAGCAGCGAATCCATGAGGCCTTGGGCGAAGGTGTTCATCGGCGGGCTCCCCCAGCGGCGGGATCGGGTGTGGTAACGCCCTGGTCGGTTGCGATCTCGAGCGCGGGACCCTCAACCTGGCCCGGGTTCGCCTGCTTGAGGAGCTTGGCGACGGGCGCGTCCATGACCCGCATGAAGGGCTGGGGGTAGAGGCCGATCCACACGGCGGCGGCGATGAGCGGGATGAAGGTGGCCAGCTCGCGCCGGTTCATGTCCTCCATCTTGGCGTTGGCATCGGACACCTCGCCGAAGAGCACCCGCTGGAGCATCCAGAGCATGTACGCCGCGCCCAGCACGATGGCGATGGTGGCGGCGGCGCCGATCCACGGGAAGGCCTGGAAAGCGCCCCAGAGGCAGAGCACTTCGCCGATGAAGCCGTTGAGGAGCGGCAGGCCGACGGAGCTGAGCATCATGATGATGAAGACGGTGGAGTAGACGGGCATGGTCTTCATCAAACCGCCGAAGTCCGCGATCTGGCGCGTGTGGCGGCGGTCGTAGACCACGGCCACGCAAAGGAACAGTCCCGGCGTTGAGATGCCGTGGTTGATCATCTGGAAGAGCGAGCCCTTCATGCCGTAGGCGTTGAGGGCGAACATGCCCAGCACGCACATGCCCAGATGGCTCACGGAGGAGTAGGCGACGAGCTTCTTCATGTCCGCCTGCACCATGGCGACGAGCGCGCCGTAGATGATGCCGATGAGGGCGAGCGCGACGACCCAGGGCATGAGCGTCCGCACCGCGTCCGGGAAGATCGGCAGCAGGAAGCGCACGAAACCGTAGGTGCCCATCTTCAGCAGCACGCCCGCGAGGATCACCGAACCCGCCGTGGGCGCCTGCACATGGGCGTCCGGCAGCCAGGTGTGGAACGGGAACATCGGCACCTTGATGGCGAAGGCCACGAAGAAGGCGAGCGCCAGCAGCAGGCCGAAAGTCTTGCCCTGGGCCGCGATCACCGGCGCCATCGCCTGGAAGGAGGCGATGCTGAAGTCGTAGCCGCCCGAATGCTTGTGCTGGAGGAAGTAGATGGCGAGGATGGCCACCAGCATCAGCAGCGAGCCCGCGAGCGTGTACAGGAAGAGCTTGATGGCGGCGTAGAGCTTCTGCGGCCCGCCCCAGATGGCGATGAGGAAGTACATCGGCACCAGCATCACTTCCCAGAAAATGTAGAACAGGAACATGTCCTGGGCGATGAAGACGCCGAGCATGGAGGTCTGGAGCACCAGCAACCAGGCGTAGTATTCCTTTTCGCGGTCCGCGATGGCTTCGAAGGAGCAGAGCGCGGAGATCGGTCCGAGGAAGGCCGTCAGCAGCCAGAGCAGCAGGCTGATGCCGTCCATGCCGACGCTGAACTTGATGCCCATGGAGGGCATCCAGTCCCAGGCCTTCGCCCACTGCACCGCGTCGCTGGAGCGGTCGTAGCCGAACCAGAAGGACAGGCCGATGACGAAGCTGATCGTCATCGTCCAGAAGGCGACCCGCTTGAAGACGGTCTTGTTCTCTTTGGGGACGAGCAGCAGGACCAGCGCCCCGATCAGGGGCAGGAAGGTCGCCAGCAGCAGCGTCATGGGATTCGCGAAGGCGCTCATCAAGGGGACTCCGATTCCGGCCTAGGCCAGGTACTTCCAGAGGGCGATGGCCAGGAAGCCGAGGAACATCAGGAAGGCGTAGTTCTGGACCCGGCCGCTCTGGAGCCGCTTGAAGGCGCCCGAGAGCTGGCGCACCAGCCACGCGGTGAGGTTCACGAGGCCATCCACCACGCCGGAATCGAACTTCCAGAGGCCGATGGAGCCCTTCACCACGGGGTTGATGATGCCGGCCTGATAGCCCTCATCCACGAAGTACTTGTTGTGGACCCAGGCGTGGAGGCGGGGGAAGCGCGCGACAAAGGCCCTGGGCACGCTCCAGGAAGCGTCCGCGCCGTAGAAGCGCCAGGCGAGGAACATGGCGGCGGGCGCCCAGATCAGGCCGGAGAAGATCATCAAGCCGTATTCGATCCGGGACGCGTGGCCCGCGGGTTCGGGCGCGCGATAGAGCAGCGGCTCGAGCCACTTCGAGAAGAGGTCGTGGCCGCCCAGGCTGTGGGGCAGGTTCAGGAAGCCGCCGACGACGGCGAGGACCCCGAGGGTGGCCACCGGCAGCCACATGTTCCAGGCCACTTCCTTGGGGCCGTGCCCGTGATCGCCATGGCCATGATCGTCGCCATGGTGATCGTCGTGGCCGTGGGCCTCGGAGGCCACCGCGTGGTGGTGCGGGTCGTTCCCCGCGCCGCGGTAGTCGCCGAAGAAGGTCATCACCATGAGGCGCATCATGTAGAAGGCGGTCATGAACGCGCCGAGCATGCCGAGGATCCAGCAGATCAGGTAGAGGCTCGAACCCGCGTAGGTGCCGCCCGCGTACCACTGCTCGAAGACGCGCCAGAGGATCTCGTCCTTGCTGAAGAAGCCGCTGAAGGGCGGGATGCCGGCGATGGCGAGCGTCGCCGCCATCATGGCCGCGAAGGTGATGGGCATCAGCTTCCGCAGGCCGCCCATGTTCCGCATGTCCTGCTCGTGGTGGCAGGCGACGATGACCGCGCCGGAGCCGAGGAAGAGCGTGGCTTTGAAGAAGGCGTGGGTGAACACATGGAACATGCCGGCCGTGAACGCGCCCGCGCCCATGCCCATGAACATGTAGCCGAGCTGGGACACGGTGGAGTAGGCCAGCACCTTCTTGATGTCGTATTGGGCGAGACCCATGCTCGCCGCGAGGATCGCCGTCAGCGAGCCGATCACCAGCACCACTTCCAGGGCCATCGGCGCCTGAACGAAGACGAAGTTCAGGCGCGTGATCATGTAGAGGCCCGAGGTGACCATCGTCGCCGCGTGGATCAGGGCGCTGACCGGCGTCGGGCCAGCCATGGCGTCCGGCAACCACACATAGAGGGGGATCTGGGCGGACTTTCCGCAGGCGCCGAGGAAGAGGCAGATGCCCGCGAGGTTGAACCAGAAGGAAGGCGCGGCGGTATGGCCGAACAGCGTGATCGTCTTCGCGGCGCTCACGCCATGGACGGAGCCCATCATCGTGCCGTAATCCAGGCTGCCGAAGATCATGAAGAGCAGGAAGAAGCCCACCATGAAGCCCATGTCGCCCACGCGGTTGAACACGAAAGCCTTCTTCGCGGCCTGGGCGGCGTAGTCCTTGTCGAAATAGAAACCGATGAGCAGGTAGGAGCAGAGGCCGACGCCCTCCCAGCCCAGGAACATCATCAGGACATTCGCGCCCAGCACAAGGTTGAGCATGCTGAACACGAAGAGGTTCATGTAGGCCATGAAACGGTAGTAGCGGCCGTCGTTCCGCTCCTCGCCCATGTAGCCGGTGCTGAAGAGGTGGATGAGGAAGCCCGCGCCGGTGACGAGGAGCGCCATCGCGCCGCTGAGGGCGTCGAACTTGTAGGCCCACTCGATGGGGGCGTGGGTCGTCCCGCCGTTCACCGCCGCCGCGCCGGGGGCCATCCAGGTCCAAAGGACCTGATGGAGGCTGCGGGCGCCTTCCTCCATGCCCATCAGCTTGATGAACAGGAAGCAGGAGATGAGGAAGGACGCGCCCACCGTGCCGAGGGCGAAGAGGTCCACCACCTTGTTGTTCCTCAGCTTCCGGCCCGTGAGCCCGTTGATGAGGAAGCCGAAGAGCGGCAGGAAGGCGACGAGCCAGAGAAGGCCCGTGGGGGTCGAAGCGGCGTGCATCGCGGGTTCCATTCGGCTCAGCCCTTCAGCAGGTTGATGTCGTCCACCTTGATCGTGTCGCGCTTGCGGTAGAGCGCGACGACCAAGGCGAGGCCCACGGCGACTTCCGCGGCGGCGTAGCCCATCACCAGGAGCGCGATG
>CAYYJN010000023.1:0-29457 GCA_964472275.1 uncultured Solibacteraceae bacterium | reverse complement strand
GGCGAGGATGATGAAGACCATCCAGGCTGGCGCGAGCGGCGCGAGGTCGCCGGGGCCGCGCAGCTCCACCAGCGAGATGAGCGCGCCCGCCACGAGGAGCTTGTCCGCGAGCGGGTCCAGCAGCTTGCCCAGCGTCGTCACCTGGCGCCAGCGCCGCGCCAGGTAGCCATCCAGCCAATCCGTGAGGGACGCGATCCAGAACAGGACGACGCCGATGATCTCGTGGGCCGGGAGCCGCGTGAGCAGCACCACGACCAGCACCGGGACCATGAGGATCCGCAGGGAGGTAAGGAGGTTGGGGAGGTTCATATCCGGCTTCAGGCTACCGGTTACCGGCTACCGGCGCACTACTCTAGGGACATGGACGCGCCTCGCTTCAAAGAATGGCTCCGGGCCGAGGCTCTGGCCGCGGGCTTCGCGCGGGTGGGCTTCGCCTCCTGCGAGCCCTTTGACCCTGAGCCGCTGGAGGCCTGGTTCGCCGAAGGCGGCGCGAGGCACCTGCCCTACCTGGACAAGGAAACCATGCTGGATCCGCGGAAACTCTGGCCTCAGGCGCGGACCGCGCTGGTGGGCTTCTTTCCTTATGCGCGGCCCGAGGCCCTGCCCGGCGCGGCGCCGGATTCTCTCAAGCTGAGCCGCTACCTCTGGGGACCGGACTACCACATGATCTTGAAGCCACGCCTCGCCAAGCTGCTGGCGAAGGCCCAGGAGATCCGCCCCGGCCTCGAAGGCCGCGTCTGCGTGGACACGGCGCCGCTCATGGAGCGGCCGCTGGCGGCCCGGGCCGGCCTCGGGTGGCAGGGCAAGCACACGCTCCTCATCCTCCCCAAGCGCGGGGGCGAGGGCGGCTCCTACGGCTTCCTCGGCGTGCTCCTGCTTTCAGAAGCGCTGCCGCCGGACGATCCCTTCACCACCGATCACTGCGGCACTTGCACCCGCTGCCTGGAAGCCTGCCCCAGCGGCGCGCTGTCGCCCTTCCGCCTCGACCCGAACCGCTGCCTCACCACCTACACCATCGAGACGGAAGCCGAGCCGCCGCCGGAGGTCGCCGAAGCCATCCGCGATTCCCGCTGGGCCGCGGGCTGCGACGCCTGCCAGGAGGTCTGCCCCTGGAACCATTCGCCGCTCTGGGGCGATCCGGCGCTCTGGGGCCAGCCCAACCGCCTGCACGCCGAGCCCGCCGCGAGCTTGCGCCTGGGCTCGGCCCAGTGGCGCGTCCGCACCCGCCGAACCGCCCTGCGCCGCGTCCGGGACCGCCACTGGCGGCGCACCGTGGACCTGATCCTCGGCCCAAGCGCCTCGACGCTGGACGCCTGACGCCAGGATTTCCCCTGGAACCACCTGACTTTTTTCCTTCTAATGATCCGTTGCCCTTTTGCCGCGGGAGGCCCCTTCGATGCCCATGAAGCACTGGTCGGTCCAGGACGCCGCGACTCTCTATGGCGTTCGAGAATGGGGCAACGGGTACTTCGGCATCAACAGCAAGGGCCATCTCGAAGTGGCGCCGACGCAGGATGAGAACCTCGTCGCCGATGTGCACGAGATCGTCCAGCATCTGCGCAAGAAGGGCATCCGCACGCCGCTGACCTTGCGCTTCCCCCAGATCCTCGCGGACCGCGTGGAGGAAGTGAACGAGGCCTTCAAGAAGGCCATCCGCGAATTCAATTACGAAGGCTCCTACCAGGGCGTCTACCCGGTGAAGACCAACCAGACCAAAGAAGTCGTCGAGGAGTTGGTGAAGGCGGGCCACAGGTACCGCTACGGGCTCGAAGCCGGCTCCAAGCCCGAGCTGATGATCGCCCTCAACATGGACCTGCACCCCGAGGCGCTCATCCTCTGCAACGGGTACAAGGACGAGACCTTCATCCGCATGGCGCTCCTGGCCCGCAAGGCCGGGCGCAATGTGGTCATCACCGTCGAGAAGATGACCGAGCTGCCGCTCATCCTCAAGGTGGCGAAGGATCTCAAGGTGGATCCCCAAGTGGGCCTTCGCGCCAAGCTCAACGCCCAAGGCTCCGGCAAGTGGGAGACGAGCGCCGGGGACCACGCGAAGTTCGGCCTCACCACCCGCGAAATCCTCGAAGCGGTCGAGATCATGGACAAGCGCGGCCTGCTGGAGAGCATCGTCGAGCTGCACTTCCACATCGGCTCCCAGATCACGGACATCCGCAAGGTGAAGGCCGCCATGAAGGAGGCCACGCGCATCTACGCCAAGCTGCGGAAGATGGGCGTGCCGCTGCGCTACCTCAATGTGGGCGGCGGCCTGGGCGTGGACTACGACGGGTCGAAGACCACCTTCAGCTCCTCCATGAACTACTCCATCGAGCAGTACGCGGCGGATGTGGTCTACACGACGAAGGACATCTGCACCCACGAGCAGGTGCCCATGCCCGACCTCGTGAGCGAGAGCGGCCGCGCCATCGTCGCCTACCACCAGGTCGTCGTGGTGGACATCATCGGACTCATTGACACGACGCACACCAAGTACAAGGTGGAGCTGACGGGCAAGGAGCCGCAGATCCTCAAGGAGCTGGCCTACACCCGCGACAACATGTCGGTGAAGAACTTCTCCGAGATGTACAACGACGCCGTCACCCAGAAGGACGAGCTCATCACGCTCTTCAACCTGGGCTACCTCAGCTTGGAGGACCGCTCCAAGGGCGAGACGCTCTACTGGGAAGTCTGCCGCAAGCTCAGCAAGATCCTCAGCAGCAAGTCCGTGAAGTACATCCCCGAGGAGTTCCAGGACTTCAACAAGAGCCTCGCCGACAAGCTCATCGCGAACTTCAGCATCTTCCAATCCATGCCGGACCACTGGGCCATCGAGCAGCTCTTCCCCGCCATGCCCATCCACCGCCTCAAGGAGCAGCCGACGCTCTCGGCGACGCTCTGCGACATCACCTGCGACAGCGACGGCAAGATGGAGAAGTTCACGGACCTGAAGGATGTGCGCGAGGAGATCCCGCTGCACGAACCCAAGGCGAACGAGCCCTACTACATCGCCTTCTTCCTCACCGGCGCCTACCAGGACATCCTCGGCATGCGGCACAACCTCTTCGGCGCGCCCAACGAGGTCATGGTGCAGGTGGATGAGGACGAGGACTTCAAGATCCAGCATGTGGTCCGCGCCGACACCGTGGACGACATGCTGCGCAGCGTGAACTACGAGCCCGGCGACCTCGTCCAGGGCCCCGCCCGCAAAGGCCGCGGCGCCAAGGCCGACGCCGCCGAAGCTCTCCGCGCCCTCATGGCCCAGGAACGGCAGAACACGACCTACCTGGAGATGTGAAGGGCGGAAAAGCCTTCACCACAGAGGCGCGGAGAAAAGCTTTCACCGCAAAGGCGCCAAGAACACGAAGGCGCGCCGACCCACCTGGCCAGGGCCAGCCGCGCAGCGGCGGCCTTCACGCGAAGCGTGAAGGTGGAATGAAGCGGGAGCGGCGCCCTCGCGCGCTACGCGCGTGGAGGCGCCGCTCCCGCTTCATTCCCAGCCCTGGCCGAGGCATGCCACGACCTCTCTGCGCCTCTGCGCCTCCGTGGTGAAAGCTTTTCTTCGTATCTTCGTGGTGGGTTTTTCAATCCCACTCGGCCGGGGACCGTCCCTCGCGCTGCCAATTGCAGAGGTCCGTCGCGGGCGCGGGCGCGCCCAACGCGCGCAGACGGGTGGCGTTCTGGCCGCGGTGGTATTGGCTGTGCATGGCGAGGTGGGTCATCAGTTCATGGAGCGGCTGCGTGAAGGTCTGCCCGGCGAGGTTGGTGTAGGTGATGGGCTCGGCGAGATCCGCCTCCTTCCGCAGGCTCAAGAAAGCCCGCAGCGCGGCGTGGCAGGCCTTGGCGAAGTGGAAGGTGCCCTCGATGGAGGCGTGGTCTTCCGGCTTCGGGAAGCCCAGGGCGAGGCCTTGCCAGCGGCCCAGCCAAAGCTGCTGCGCGCCGTGGAGGTGGACCATCCGCCCTTTCAGGTCCTCGTCGCGGCGCGCGGCGTCGGACGCGAGGATCGCTTTCCACTGGGCGGCGTCGGCCCATTCCTGGTGCGCGTAGAGGTCGCGGATGAGATCGAGCATGGGCTCTCCGGCCCTCATGTTGGCAGAATGGGGGAGAGGTGACCGATGCTCCGCGCCATCCCCATGCTGTTCACCGCCGCGCTCATGGCTCAGGCTCCCGCGCCGAGCCCCTCGCCCGCCCTGCCCAGCGGCATCGAACTCGCGGTGCAGTGCCAGACGGACGCCTACAACGCCCACGACGCGCAGGCCTACGCCGCCTGCTTCGCGCCGGACGCCCAGTTCATCCGCCACCCGGGCATCACGGCCATGTCGGGGCGCGATGAGATCTACAAGACCTTCGCCAAGTTCTTCCGCGAGCACAAGGCCGCCAGGATGCGCGTGCTCTACCGCGCCCAGCTCGGCCCGACCACGGTCATCGAGCACCAGGAAGTGGATGGCATCGAGAAGGTTCCGGTGCCCTCCCTCGTCATCTACAGCGTGCGCGGCGGGATGATCCAGGCCGCGTGGTTCGTGAGCGCGGAGTGACCATGGCGATCCAGAAGGTCGGCGTCATCGGCTGCGGCCTCATGGGCGCGGGCATCGCCCAGGTGGCGGCGGAGGCGGGCTTCGCCGTCGTCGTGAAGGAGATGAACCATGCTTTCCTGGACAAGGGTCTCGCCCGCATCCACGGCGCGTGGGAGCGCGCGCGCGCCAAAGGCAAGCTGGACGAGGCCCGGGTTGCCGCATTGGGAGCGCTCGTCGTCGGCACCACGGACTACGCGGAGATCAAGGACTGCGACCTCGTCATCGAGGCGGTGCCCGAGGTGCCCGAGCTGAAGCTCGCCGCCTTCGCGGCGCTGGAGAAGGCGCTGAAGGCCGAGGCCATCCTCTGCTCCAACACCTCCAGCCTGCCCATCGGCTCCCTGGCCGCACCGCTTTCGCCGGATCGCCTGCCCAAGCTCGCGGGCCTGCACTTCTTCAACCCCGTGCCTGCCATGCCGCTGGTGGAGATCGTGAAGGCGCTGCCGACCTCGGCGGAAACGGTGGACACGCTCAAAGGGTTCGTCACCGCCATCGGCAAGACGCCCATCGTCGCGCCAGACGCGCCGGGCTTCATCGTGAACCGTCTCCTCGTGCCCTACCTGCTGGACGCCGTCCGCTGCCGCGAGCAGGGCCTCGCCAGCACCGAGGACATGGACGCCGGCATGAAGCTCGGCTGCGGCCACCCCATGGGCCCGCTGCTCCTCTGCGACTACATCGGCCTCGACACCATGGACCATGTGGCCGAAGTGATGTTCGAAGCCTTCGGCGAACCCCGCTTCAAGAGCCCCTCCCTGCTGAAGCAGCTGGTCGCCGCCGGACGGCTCGGCCGCAAGAGCGGGAGCGGCTTCTACAAGTGGGAAGGCGACAAGACTGTAGGTGTGGAGCCGGTCTAAAACCGTCCTAGATGGTCCCCTGCACATCAAATAAGTTAGATCCCGAAGGAGTAATTAGTGGACGACTACTTTGGCTACTGGACGCTAAGCCTTCAGTACCTTCGATTGGCTGAAGCCGCGTGCAAAGAACTGGTTGCTGGCGACAATGTTCATGCGGTTGTATTCTCTGGCGACATTGATTGGGCTGAATACCTAGAAATCACAAAATGGTCTGACCACAGCGTAGGGATCGCCATCCTGTTCAACTACTTCCATGGAATGGAGCTACTACTGAAAGGGTTTTTGGCCGTTCAAGGCAATGTCCCTAAACATCACCGATTAACAGATCTCCTCACCGCCTTCGAACACGAATTCCCTTCGACAAAAGTCGCCGCTTTGGTTCGTGCCTGGACTCTGGATCTAGATCCAGATTCCCCACCTGGGCGTTTCTTTGCGTCAAACGGCCTTTCGGTAGACGATTGGTATGAAGCCTTGAAGTATCCAGAGTCGAGATCTGGAGATGGCTACCGACATGGCCACTTGAAATATGGAGGAAGTAGTACGGTCGAGTTCTGGAAGTCCGTTGAACAAGCGGCTATTCAGCTAAGGCATGAAGCGGTCCAACTCTCCAGGGCGATCTGACTAGGGGTCCAGGTTTCTGCCTCCCGTAATATCGGAGTCCCCATGCGCATCCTCAAAAGCACCGGCGCGGTGCTGCTCGGCTTCATCGCCGCCAGTGTGGTCATGATGATCGTGGAGTCCCTCAACGGCCATGTGCTCTACCCCGCGCTGGGCAAGGCCGCGGAGGGGATCAAGGACCGGGAGGCGATGCGGGCCTTGATGGCCGCGGCGCCGAAGGGCGCGCTCCTGGTCGTCCTCTTCGGCTGGGCGCTGGGCGGGCTCACCGGCGGCCTCGTCGCCGGAAAGCTGGCGCCGAAGGCGCCCCTCGCCCACGGCGTGGCGTTGGCGTTGCTGCTCACGCTCGCGGTGATCGCCGACGATCTGATGCTCCCGCCGCCTGCCTGGTTCTGGATCGCGGGGCTCGCGGTCACCGGCCCCATGGCGATCCTCGGCGCCCGCAGGATGGCTCAACCCTGATCCCGCCGGGGCGGTCCATGTCTTCATGCGCACCACCCCAGGAGAGCCTGTGCCCAACCTGAACACCGTCGAGATCAAGGCCTTCGTCCCCGCCAAGGACTACGCGCTCTCCAAGCGCTTCTACACGGACATGGGCTTCACCCTGGCCTCAGATGGCGGCGGCGTCGCCTACTTCCATCACGGCGAGTGCAGCTTCCTGCTCCAGGACTACTACCACGAGGGCCTGGCCAAGAACCTCATGATGCATCTGCTGGTGGAGGATGTGGACGCCTGGCGCGCGGAGCTGGAAGCCAAGGGCATCGCGGCCGCCTACGGCGTGAAGATGACGGCGGTGGAGGAGCAGCCCTGGCGCATGCGCGACTTCGTCCTCCTGGATCCTTCCGGCGTGATGTGGCGCATCGCGCAGAACCTCGCCTGAACGATCCGGGAGGCGTCCTAATCGCGGATGGGCGTCATCTCGCCCGTGGGGTAATGGCGCGGCGGCTCTTCCGCTGAAGGCTCGTCAGCCGCGGGAGTCAAGCTGGGCGCGTCGTGGAGCGGCAGGCGGATTCGCGCGAGCGTGCCGCCGGTGGGGACCGGGAGGAGGTCGAAACTCTGGTCCTCGCCGTAGAGCAGTTCCAGCCGGGCTCGGGTGTTGGCGGTGCCGATCCCATGGCCGGGCGTGGACCGGCCGAGGCCTTCGCCATCGTCCTCCACTTCTAGGATCAAAGCGTGATGATCCGTCCGGGCGCGAAGCACGATGCGCCCGCCTTGGGCGCGCCGGACGAGGCCGTGCTTGAGGGCGTTCTCCACCTGGGGTTGGAGCATGAAACTGGGCACCAGCGCGTCCATCAACGCTTCCGGGCATTCTTCCACCACCCGCAGCCGCTCCTGGAATCGGATGCGTTGGATCTCCAGGTAATCGTGGAGGATGGCCAGTTCCTGCCGCAGGGTGATCTCCTGCTTGCCGCCCAGGTCCAAGGTCCGGCGGAGCAGGTCGCCGAGGCGCGAGAGCATCAAGTCCGCCGCGGCCGGATCGCGTTCAATGAGCGCGGAGACGGAATGGAGCGTGTTGAAGAGGAAGTGGGGCTGGAGCTGCATGCGCAGCACCTGGTTCTGGGCTTCGGCGAGGCGAGCCTCCAACTGGGAGCCGTGCAGCTCGCGGGCCTTGAAGCGCCGGTACATGTCCACGGCGGTGTAGGCGCCCATGGCGATGAGGAAATCCATGAAGGACAGGTGGAAGTACTTCCAGAAGAAGTGGCTGAACTTGCTCCAGAGGTCGCCCCAGGCCGGAACGGGGCCGCCCCTCATCGCGATGTTGATGCCGTAGGTGACCACCAGGCCGATCACCGAGAACACCAGGCACATCCCCAAGTGGTAGAGCCACCGGGGCCAGGTGCTGATGTCTCCCAAGGGATACCGCTTGAGAGACCGGATCATCACCAGCACGAGCGCGCCCAGAATCAGGTGGAGGACGACATCCACCACAAGCAGGCGAGGCAGGTTGACGGGCCCTTCCGAAAGCACCGTCGCGTCCAGCCCGGCGAAATAGAGCCCGATCAGGAGCCATCCGCCCCAATACAGGATCCATCCATTTTTTCGCCGGACCATGGATAGATCGTATGCATGAACGCCTTGTCAGCAAGGTGGAATGGACGCTTTTTGGGGTGAAGGCATCAACCCATGGGGCGAATCGGGATGGCGGAAAGCCGGACCGATCCCGGGGGCCTCAGCCCCGCTTCGCCAGCAGCGCCTGCCCCGCCTTGGAAACGGGCTTCCGCCCCAGAACGGTTGCGATCTCGGCGCCCACCGTGATGAGGCGATCCAGATCTACGCCCGTCTCGATGCCCATGCCGCGCAACATGTAGACCACATCTTCCGTCGCCACATTGCCGCTGGCGCCTTTGGCGTAGGGGCAGCCGCCGAGACCGGCGGCGGAGCTGTCCACCGTGGCGAGGCCCAGCTCCAGCACGGCGTGGAGGTTCGCTAACGCCTGTCCGTAGGTGTCGTGGAAGTGGGCCGCGAGCTTGTGCAGCGGCACTTCCTTCGCGACGGTCTCGATCATGGCTTGGGCCTTCCTCGGCGTGCCGGTGCCGATGGTGTCGCCCAGCGAAATCTCGAAACAGCCCATGCGGAAAAGCGCGGAGGCCACCTTCGCCACGGCGGCGGGCGCGATCTCGCCCTCGTAGGGGCAGCCAAGCACGCAGGACACATAGCCGCGCACGGGGATGCCCTTCGCCTTCGCCGCGTCCATCACGGGCGCGAAGCGGTCGAGGCTTTCGGCGATGGAGCAGTTGATGTTGCGCTGGGAAAAGGATTCCGACGCCGCGGCGAAAACGGCGACTTCATCCGCGCCCGCCGCCACGGCGGCTTCAAAACCCTTGAGGTTCGGCGTGAGTACGGGATAGCGCACACCGGGTTTGCGCTTGAGGCCCGCCATGACTTCGGCCGCGTCCGCCATCTGCGGCACCCACTTGGGCGAAACGAAACTGGTCGCCTCCACCACGGGCAGGCCCGCGTCCGCGAGACCGTGGATGAGTTTCAGCTTGTCCGCGGTCGAGACCTGCGCCGCCTCGTTCTGGAGCCCGTCCCGAGGCCCCACATCCACCATGGTCACGCGCGATGGGAAGGCCATCTCACCACCGATCCTGGATCGTGAGGCCCGCTTCCGCGTGACGCAGCGCCTTGAGGCCGATGTCCTTGCGGGCCTGCATGCCGGGCCAGGAGACCTGGGCGAGATCGGCTTCCACCTTCACCCGCGCTTCGGCCAGCGTGGGCGCGCTCGCGGCGAGGTTCAGCACGCGGCCGCCGTTGACGGTCCAGCGGCCTTCCACCTTCTTGGTGCCCGCGTGGATGAGGGCGCTCTTCGGCGCCTTGATCTCGATGGGCACGCCCGTCTTGGGCCGGTCGGGATAGCCTTCCGCCGCGAGCACGACGGTGATGGCGCACCCCGGCTTCACCTTCACCGCCGCCTGCTTCAAGCCGCCCTTCGCGACGGCGAGCAGCAGCGCGGCGAGATCCTCGTCCAACAACTGCATGAGCACTTGGGTTTCGGGATCGCCGAACCGGCAGTTGTATTCGAGCAGCTTCGGCCCCTCCGCCGTCCACATGACGCCGAGGAAGAGCACGCCGCGGCCGATCAGACCATCCTTCTGCAGGCCGCGCACGGTGGGCTCCACCAGCTCCTGGCGCATGCGCTCCGTGTCCTCCGGGCGGAGGAAGGGGATGGGCCCGAAGACGCCCATACCGCCGGTGTTGGGGCCTTTGTCGTCCTCGAAGATGCGCTTGTGATCCTGGCAGGCGGGCAGCAGCACATAGGAAGCGTGATCGGAATCCACATCCACCAACGCATGGAGGCTCAGCTCCATGCCCAGCAGCGGCGCTTCCAGCACGACGGTTTTGGACGCCTCTCCGAACGCGCCATCCAAAAAGGCGCGCAGGGTGTCGAGGGCCTCGGCCTCGCTCTCCGCCAGGACCACGCCCTTCCCCGCCGCGAGACCGTCGGCCTTCAGGACGATGGGCAGGCCCCAGGCCCAGTTGCGGATCTCCGCTTCGCCGGAGACCCAATCGCCCACGGTGACGGAAGCCGCGGCGGGAATGTCGTGGCGCTCCATGAAATCCTTGGCGAAGGCTTTGGACCCTTCGAGCCGCGCCGTCGCCGCGCCGTGGCCGAAGACGGGAATGCCAAGGCTCCGAACCGCGTCCGCCACGCCCGCCACCAGCGGAGCCTCGGGGCCGATGACGACGAGGTCCGGGCGGTTCGCCGCGCACCACCCGGCCACGGCCTTCGAATCGGCGGCGTCCATGGCCACGCGGGCTCCGACCTCGCCCAGCGCGTCGCTGCCCGGCGCCGACACCAGTTCCACGCCCGCCGTTTCCTTGAGCTTGAGCGCCAGGGCGTGTTCGCGGCCACCGGAGCCGAGCAGCAGGATCTTCATGGAACCTCCAATCCTTCAGTATCGCCGAAGGAGCGGAGGCCCTGAAGCGCGGTCCGGGAGCCTGCAGGGGATTTCTTGGGCAGGCTCCTAGAACTTCACCGTCTCGCCCGGCTTCATCACGCGCAGGCGCTTGTCGCCCTTGAAGGCCTGCTCCACCTGGGCCGTGGAGGCCAGGCCGGGGAAGGTCGCGTAGTGCATGGGCACGATGGCGCTGGGATGGAAGTACTTCTTCACCGCGAGCGCCGCCGTGGCGGGATCTTCCGTGTAAGGCCCGCCGCCCACGCAGAGCAGCAGGACGCTCGGGTGGTAGAGCTCCTGGATGAGCGACATGTCGCCGAAGATCCAGGTGTCGCCCGTGTGGTAGAGGCTGCGGCCGTCCTTGAAGGTGAGCACGAAGCCCACGGGCCGCCCGCCGGGCTCGCTCCCGTGCATGGCGGGGACGATGTGGACGGTGATGTCGCCGAAGTGGAAGGTGCCGCCCACATTGCCGCCCATCGTCTGCTTCTCGGGCAGGCCGAGCGTCGAGGCGAGCTCGTAGCTCGTCACCACTGGCGCGCCGCTGGCCTTGGCGATGGCCACCGTGTCGCCCAGATGATCGCCGTGGCTGTGGGTGACGAGGATGGCGTCCGGCTTGTAGCGGGACAGGTCCTTGAACTCAGCGGGCGTACTCGGGTCCTGGGTGAGGAAGGGATCCAGCAGCAGCTTCGTGCCGCCGCTCGAAGTGATCTCGAAGGCCGCGTGCCCCAGCCAGGTGACGGTGATCGGTTGATGGGCCGCGGGGGCCTTCGGCGCAGCCGCCACGAGGGCGGGCGCGAGGAGCATCGGAAGGAAGGAACGGGCGCGCATGGATCCTCCGGAGACGCGAAAACCAACAAAGTGCCATCCGAAGATTACGCCGATTACGCAGATTCAGAACAGGGCGGCGCAGGAATTTGAAATCGGCGTCATCGGCGTAACTGCGGACCACCCACTCTTACTTCGCTTCCAACCAGCTCTTGCCACTTCGCACTTCGGCGGCGAGCTTCACTTGCAACGCGCCGATGTCGTCGGCGCCTTCCATGGCTTCCTTCAGCAACGCGGAGGCCCGCTCCACTTCCTCGGGAGGCGCTTCGACGAGCAGTTCGTCGTGGACCTGGAGCAACAAACGCGAGCGCAGCTTCTCGCCCTTCAGCGAGGCGTGGAAGCGCACCATGGCGCGGCGCATGAGGTCGGCGGCGGTGCCCTGCACCACCGTGTTCACGGCTTCGCGCAGGCCCCCGGCGCGGAGGCCCTGATTCTGGCTTTCCAACTCGGGAATGCGGCGGATGCGGCCCCAGTGGGTGCGCACGAGCCCTTCGGCCAGCGCCCGCTCCTTGGTGTGCTCGATCCAGGCCGCCACTTTGGGCATGCGTTCGAAGTAGCGCTCGATGAAGGCCTTCGCCTCCTTTTGCGAAATGCCCAAGCTGCCCGCCAACGCGAAGGCGCCCTGGCCGTAGAGGAGGCCGAAGTTCACGGCCTTGGAAGCGCTGCGCTGATCGGCGGTGACTTCATCCAGGCCGATGCCGTAAACCTCCGCCGCTGTGCGCCGGTGGATGTCCTCGCCGCGCTCGAAGCCGCCGAGCAGCGTCGGATCGTCCGCCAACGCCGCGACGACGCGCAGCTCGATCTGGCTGTAGTCCGCGTCCAGCAGCAGCCAGCCTTCCTCCGGAACAAAGGCGCCGCGGATGGCGCGGCCTTCGGGCGTGCGGACGGGAATGTTCTGGAGGTTGGGGTCGTTGGAGGCGAGGCGGCCCGTGGGCACGGCGGCGGCGTGGAGCTTGGTGTGGACGCGCCCCGTGACGGGGTTGACCATGAGCGGCAAGGCCTCCACATAGGTGCCGAGCAGCTTCTGCATCTGCCGGTGCTTGAGCAGCGCGACGGCGATCTCGGCGCCGTGGTCTTCCGCCAGCTCCTGGAGCACATCCTCATCCGTGCTCGGCGCTTTCGTCTTGCCGGTGCGCTTGAGGACGGGCAGGCCCAGCTTCTCATAGAGGATCTTGCCGAGCTGCGTGGGGCTGTTGAGGTTGAAGCCTTCGCCCGCCAGCTCCGTCGCCCGCGCCACCGCCGCGTCGCGCTCCGCGCGCATCTCCACGCCAAGCTTGTCCAGCACCGTCGTGTCGAGACGCACGCCATTCAGCTCGACCTGCGCGAGCACTTCCACCAGCGGCAGATCCACTTCCGCGTAAAGCCGCTGAAGCTGCGCGTCCGTCATCTTCGCCTTGATGGCGTCGCAGAGGCGAAGCGCCAAGTCCGCGTCTTCGGCGGCGTATTGCACGGCCTGGTCGAAGTCGGCCTCGTCGAAGCGCTTCATGGCCTTGCCCTTGCCGACCACTTCCTCGAAGGCGATGGGCTTGATGTCCAGCCAGCGGGCGCTCAGGTCATCCAGGTTGTGGCGGAAACTGGAATCGAGCACATAGCTCAGCACCATGCTGTCATCCGCGAGGCCTGACACCGGCAGCCCGTGGCGCGCGAGCACTTCCAAATCGTATTTGAGGTTCTGGCCGACCTTCTTCACGCTCGCGTCGGCGAAGAGCGGCGCGAGGACCTTTCGCGCATCCGCGAAGGGCAGGTTGCGGGGATCCAGGTGCGGCGCGAGCTGCGTCCAGAAGTCCGCGGCGTCGCCTCGCAGATCGAGCATGGATTCCGGCAGGCCCGTGTCGGGAAGCAGGCCCGGCAACGCGCCTTCCGTGTCCTGGGCGGCGGGTTTCAGATGAGCGAGCGGGACATAAAGGCCTTCGTTCGGCTTCCACGCCAGCGAGAGACCGACGAGGTGTCCGCGCGTGGCGTCAATGCTCGTCGTCTCCGTGTCGAGGCCGAAGCGGCCGATGGCGCGGATCTCCGCCACGGCGACTTCCAGGTCCGCCAGCGACGCGGCGCGGCGGTAGGTGCGAGTGGTCCCGCTGCTGGCGGAGGTGGCGGTGAACTCTTTGGTCAGCGTCTGGAACCCGAGTTCCTTGAACGCGACCCGCGCCTTCTCCGCGTCCAGACCCGCGTATTTCAGCTTCTCCGGCGAAGTGGGAAGCTCCAGATCCGTCACGACCGTGACGAGGCGCTTGGTGAGGTCCAGCCATTCGGAGGCCGTGTCCAGCCCCTCGCGTTGCTTGGGCTTCAGCTCGGCCCTGGAGGCGAGGACGCCATCCAGGCTGCCGTATTTCTCCAGCAACTGCGCCGCGCCCTTTTCGCCGATGCCAGGCACGCCCTTCACATTGTCCGAGGCGTCGCCCAGCAGCGAAAGGTAATCCACCACCTGCTCCGGGTAGACGCCCATGCGCGCCTTCACGCCTTCGCGGTTGTGCCAGATCTCGCCGTCCTTGGTGTTGAGCACGGTGATGCGAGCGGCGTCGTCCACGAGCTGGAGGAGGTCCTTGTCCGGGCTGACGATGACCGCGCCCAAGCCATCTTTCGCGGCGCGTTTCGCCAGCGTGCCCATCACATCGTCCGCCTCGAAGCCCGGCAGTTCGACGATGGGGATGTTCATGGCCTCGATGAGCTGGCGGATGAGCGGGATCTGCGGGCGAAGATCCTCGGGCATGGCGTCGCGGTTGGCCTTGTAGTCCGGGTAGATCTCATGGCGGAAGGTGGGCTCCGGCGTATCGAAGACCGCGGCGATGTGTGTGGGGTGATGCTTCTCCAGCAGCTGGAGCGCGATGCGCGCGAAGGTGTACGCGGCGCCGTTCTTCAGCCGAGGATTGGCGAAGTAGCTTCGAAAGATGAAGGCGAAGGTGTCGAGGAGGTAGAGGCGCTCTTCGGGCATGGGGACAGTATGGAAGGAAAAGGGACTGATGGTTTATCCGCAGATTACGCAGATTGCGCAGATTAAAAACAACCCCTCACTGGTTTTTGAATCGGCGTCATCTGCGAAATCTGCGGATGAATGTCCTTCTTCAAAACCAGGCCCACTCGAGCCCGCCCGGAAGGTCGAAGGCGGCCCACTCGATGTGCAGGACTCGGCGCGGAATGAGGCGCTGGGGTCGCTCGGAGGCGTGGAGCAGGAGCGGGTGCATGAGGAGGGCGTCGCCGCGCTGGGCCTGGATCTCCACGGGATCGGATTCGACGCCGCGATGACTTCCGGGCTTCACGAGCAGCGGTCCCGTGTCCGGGCCTGAATCGTCCAGATGCAGACGAAGGCTGCGCACTCGGGCGACGAGGTCCGGCGGCGCTTGAACCTGCCAGAAGGCGCCCTTGTCCACCCAACCGTCGAAACCGCTCATGGCCTTCGGCGCCTTCACGGCGAAGGTCGTGTCTTGATGCCAGCCGATGTCCCACTCCTGGCCTTCGCCCTTCGCCATCAACAGCGCGCGCACGGGGCGAGAGCCAGCGCCAAGCGCAGCCTCCATGCGTGAAGGCAGCGTCGTGGTGGCGAGCCACGCGACGAGCGGCTCAAGCGGCACGGGGCGACGGGAGGGCGTGGCGATCCAAGGCAGCGCGGCTTCCAGCGCGCGCAGATCCTCCTCGCTCACGGCTCGCGGCCACAGCGTCCACCCCTGCTCACCCAACGCGTTCGCGTCCATGCGCTACAGTGTCCCTTCAAGCCGCCTTTGATGGGAGTCGCCATGCCCAAGCTCCATGTCCGTTGCTTCGCGGTCTCGCTGGATGGCTTCGGCGCCGGACCGGACCAGAGTCTGGAAAACCCGCTGGGGGTGCGCGGACCGGAACTCATGGGCTGGTTCTTCCCGACGCGGGTGTTCCAGTCCATGCACGGCGGCGGAGAGGGCGGCGAGACGGGCGTGGACAACACCCAGGCCGAGCGGGGCTTCGAAGGCATCGGCGCCTGGATCCTGGGCCGCAACATGTTCGGCCCCGTGCGCGGGCCGTGGCCCGATGAGAGCTGGAAGGGCTGGTGGGGTGAAGAGCCGCCCTACCATGTGCCCGTCTTCGTGCTGACGCACCACGCGCGGGAGCCGATCACGATGAAAGGCGGGACGACCTTCCACTTCGTCACCGGCGGCATCCGGGAGGCGCTGGACCGCGCCTTCGAAGCTGCGGGCGGCAAGGATGTGCGCCTGGGCGGCGGCGTGGCCACGGTGCGCCAATACCTCCAGGCCCGCCTCGTGGACGAGCTGCACCTCGCCCAAAGCCCAGTGCTGATGGGGTGCGGCGAACCGCTCTTCCAAGGCCTCGACCTGGACGCGCTGGGCTACGAGGTCACCGAGACCTTGCCAGGAGAACGCGCAACGCACCTGTTCCTGCGCAGGCGCGGCTGAGGCTCCCGGCCGGGAAAGCCTTGAGGGCCGCTGGCCCTTGACAAAGTGAACGATCGTTCTATTATCGAAGCATCACGGAGGCACCATCTCTCCCACCGCATCTTCCAAAGGCGCCCTCACCCGCGAGGCCATCCTGCAAGAAGCCGTGCAGATGGCTTCGGAACTGGGCCTGGAAGGCCTGAGCATCGGCAAGCTGGCCGAGAGCACCGGCCTCAGCAAGGCGGGGCTCTTCGCGCATTTCGGCTCCAAGGAAGGCTTGCAGCTCGCCACACTGAAAGCCGCCCGGGACCGGATCGAGCAGGAAGTCTTCATCCCCGCCTTCAAGGCGCCCCGGGGCTTGAAGCGCCTGCTGGCCGTCTGCGACCGCTGGCTCGCCTACGCGGAGTCGGAAATCTTCCGGGGCGGCTGCCCCATCGCCGCCGCCAGCGCCGAATTCGACGGGCGGCCGGGCCCCGTGAAGGACTACACGGCGGAATGCATGGCGGAACCGCGCCAGGTCCTCGCCCGCCTCATCCGCGAGGCGAAGGCTTCGGGCGAACTCACGAAGGAAGCCGATCCGGAGCAGCTCGCCTACGAGTTCTACGCCCTCTCCCTCAGCGCGAACGGCGCCTTCCAGCTCTTCGGCGACCGCGCGGCCTTCGCCATGAGCCGCCGCGCCATCAAGGAGCGCCTCAAGGCCTTCACCGCGCCGGGCACGCGGCTCGCGCCGCTCTGAGGGGAAGCCCATGGACGCGAAGCTCCGCGCGCTCCGCCTCGCCTTCCGCGCGACGGACGCCCTCTCGCCCGAGCTGGCCCGGCGCTGGGCGCAGCGCCTCTTCACGACGCCGCCGCGCCACGCGCCGCCCTCCGTGGAACGGGCCATGCTCCAGCGGGGACGCGCCTTCAGCTTCCACAGCGGAGGCCTGTCGCTCCGCGCCTGGAGCTGGGGTGAAGGCCCGGCGGTCCTCCTCGCCCACGGATGGGGCGGGCGGGGCGGCCAGCTCCACGCCTTCATCGAGCCTCTGCTGGACGAAGGCTATTCCGTCCTCACCTTCGACGCGCCGGGGCACGGGCAGTCGGAAGGGCGCACGGCGAGCGTGCCGCTCTTCGCCCGCGCGATGATGGATCTCGCCGAGCTGCGCGGCCCCTTCCACGCCGTCATCGGCCACAGCTTCGGCGGCGCGACGGCCGCCTACGCGCTCAGCCGCGGCCTGCCCGCCTCCCGCGCCGTGCTCATCGCCGCGCCGGAGAGCCCCGAAGGCTTCTACCGCGAGCTGCTGACGGCGCTTGGCTTCCCCATCGCGCGCCAGGAGGCCTGCCTGCGCGCGATGGAACGCGACTACGGCCTGCGCCTCGCCGACATCCACGGCCCGAGCCGCGCGGCGGAAATCCGCGTGCCGGGCCTCGTCATCCACGACGCGACGGACCGCGAAGTGCCCCTCGCCCACGGCGAGGCCTACGCCGCCGCCTGGCCCGGCGCGCGCCTGGCGCGCACCGAAGGCCTTGGCCACCGGCGCATCCTGCGGAGCCCCCACGCGATCGCGCTCGCCGCGTCCTTCCTGCGCGACGGCTCGGTTCCGGCCACGGGCGGCGCCCATGGATGCGGCCCGCGCGGCCTGGAGGCCCACCTCTTCCAGCGGGACCTGCGCTACGCCTGATCCAGCTTGTAGGCCTTCCGCAAAATCCGCTCCCACCACGCGGAAGGCAGCAGCGCCTTGGCCTTTCCCGCCCAGAAGGCATCCTTGCCGATGACGACGCGGCGGGGTGGGCGCGGCTTGGCGATGGCGCGCGCGATCTTCGCGGCGCAGAGGGACGCTTCGATCGCGTGGCGCTCGCCCATGGCCTCCCGCGCGTCCATGGAGCGCCTCAGGACGGCCTCGTAGCGCGTGCCCGCGGCGCGCGTCGGCAAATCGCCCCAGACTTTGGAGAGCGTGGCTCGGAACTCGGTGCGGATGGCGCCGGGCTCCACGAGGATCACGGAGATCTCTTCGCCGATCTCCAGGCGCAATGTTTCGGCGAGCGCCACGGCCGCGTGCTTGCTCGCGTTGTAGGCGCCCGCGAGCGGGATGGAGAGGCGGCCGAGCATGGAGGCCACCTGCACGACGCGGCCTTCGCCCTTGGCGGCCTTCGCGCGGATGAGAGGCAGGAAGGCGCGGGTCGCGGCGTGGAGCCCGATCACATTCGTCTCGAATTGGGTCCGCAGTTCATCCGAGGTCAGCAGCTCCAGCGGCCCCACCTGGCCGTAGCCCGCGTTGTTCACGAGGCCGATGAGACGCAGATCGCGGCAGGCCTCCACGGCGGAAGCGATGGAGGAAGCCTCCGTCACATCCAACGCGAGGCGGCGCAGATCATCGCCCTCGGGCAAATCCGCCAGTGCTTCCACCTTTCGCGCGGTGGCCACGACGCCGAAGCCGCGCTTCCGCAGCTCCGGCACCAGGGCGCGGCCGATGCCGCTGGAACAGCCCGTGACGAGAATCCATGGCAGGCTGGAGGCCGGAGACTGGGGGCTGGAGTCCATCGGCCCAGTCTAAAGAAAACGGGCCCCGAAGGGCCCGTCCGGGATCGCGGCGCGCTCAGGCGGCCTTTTTCGTCGTGGCCTTCTTGGCGGGCTTCTCGGTCTTGGCGGCGCCCTTCACCTCAACGCCGGTGGCGGTCATGGTGTAGGTGATCGTCACCTTGTCGCCGACCTTGGGGGCGGTGGCGGAACCGAGGTTGACCTCCCACTTGTCCTTGCCCTTCATCACCGTGACGACGCCGTTCTCCACGGAGACGACGGGGCCCGTCACCTGGTAGGTCTTGGCGCCCGCGGCGGCGAGGGCGGTGGCGCCGAAGAGGGCGCCGACGAGGAGGAGGGATGAGGCGAACTTGCGCATGGAATGCTCCTTGGGTTGGGTTAGCGCCCCAACAGTAGCACCACCGGAGGCCGGGTCAATACATCTGCTTGTTCACACCGTTCACATCGCCCTGATCGGACGGAGGCGGCTCGGTGTAGACATGCATGGACTGACTCTTGGTGGGCAGGTAGCCCATGCCGAAGTAAGTGAAGGCGATGAAGCCCCAAGCCACCAGGCTCAGCTTGATGGCCGGGCGTCCCTTCCATTTGGTGTGCTGCAGATGGAGCACGCCCGCGTAGATGAGCCAGGTGATGAGGCCCCAATTCTCCTTGGGATCCCAGGACCAGTAATCGCTCCAGGCGAACTTGGCCCAGGTTCCGCCCGTGATGAGGCCCGCGGCGAGGAACAGGAAGCCCGCGCGGATCCACTTGATGGTCAGCGTCTCGAAGTCCACTTCCGTCGCGCCCAGCGCGCGCGCCCAGAAGGAGCCCGCGTCCAGGACTCGGTGGCCGGGTTTGAGCAAGGCGAGGATGCCCAACACGAAGGCCACGGTCACGCAGGAGTAGCCGCAGAAATAGATGGTCACATGGGGCAGGAACCAGCCGCTGTTGAGCGCGGGCGGAAGCTGGATGATCTCGATGTCCTGCTTGTGGAGCGCGTAGCCCAGCGCGCCGAGGATGAGCAGGTTCGCGATGACACCCAGGAAGCGCACCTTCTTCAGCCACTCCACGGCGACCATCAGGCCGCCGAAGATGAAGCCGAAGTAGATGAGGCTTTCGTAGAAGGTCTTGAAGGGCGGGCGACCGGCCTCGATGCCGCGGCCGATGAGGGTGTAGGCGTTGAGCAGCCAGGCGGCGAGGAAGAGCGCGCGCGCGGCTTGGTAGATACGGTCCTTCCCGTCTTTCAGCTTCGGCGCCCAGAGGCTCGCCAGGTAGGCGAGGAAGGCCAGCGCGTAGGCGATGAGGGTGAGCTTGAAGGGCCACTCAGCCTTGGCGAAGTGCGAATACATCTCGAACATCAGGCCGCCTTCCTTTCCGCCCGGCGCTTGAGCCAGGGCTTCAGATAGAACATCCACAACGCGCCGCCGATGAGGCAGATGAAGCCGAGGTAGGTCAGCCACAGCCCCGGCTCGTAGACCACCATGATGCCGCTCACGGTGGAATCCTTCGGGTCGTAGTTGCTCTGGTAGAACCAGTGGCCGCGGAAGACGAGCGGATCGTTCACGCTCACTTCCTTGCGCGCCAGCTCCTTGCCGTCCTTGTCCTCGATGACGAGCACGCTGCGGAAGTCCTTCGGCTCCGCGTCCTTCTCGTGGTAGCTGAGGCCCACGCGGTTGTCGAAGTAGGTGGTGCCCTGGGAGGGCGAGCCGTCGGGGTTCTTCGCGGCGAGCCAGTGGGTCTCAGACTTGCCGGAATCCGGGTCCGTGATCGTCACCTGAATGGCCGGGTCGGCGTGATCGGGATCGGGCCTCGCCTGCGTGTCGGGATTGGCGATGTAGGCCGGATGCCAGACCGCGTGGGGCAGCATCTCCAGCATCGTGGCGCTCAGGCCCTTCTCGATGGAGAAGAGCTTGCCGGGCGCCCAGTCCTCCACGCGCGTCACCTTGCCGTTTTCCAGGAGGCGGACCTTCTGATCGGCGAGGCTGTAGACGACGAAGCGGCTCTGGGTCTCTTCGCCCTCCCGCGCGTAGTGGAGGGTCATGCCCATGCCCGGCGGCAGCGTCGCGGCGTTGGCCTGGTCGGAGAACGCGGGCGTGCGCGCGCACAGGAAGAGCGGCGCGGTGGCGCCGTCGCTGAAGCGATGAAGCTGCACCTCCAGCCAGGGGCCACGGAGCTGGGGCGGGACGCGCGCCAGATCCACCGGACCCTCGGGGCCTTGCTTGAAAGGGAAGTCGGGATGCTTCTTCACCACCTTCAACTCGAAGGCCGGGAAGGACCACACCGCGCCGGGTTTGGCGTCGTGCTCCAGATCCTTGCCCATGAAGGTGAGTTCCAACTTCTCCGCGGAAGGCCCGTGGGGCTTGAGCCGCGCGGCCAGAGCCTCGTCAAAGGTGGGCTTGAGGAGGATGGAGAAGCGGCCGCCGGGCTCGTTGAAGCGGTAGGCCGTGGGGCTGTCCGCGAGCAGGTAGCCCACCACGGGATTGGGATCGCCCAGGCCCAGCATGAGCTTCATCACGGGATTGGACGCGGCCTTGGGATCTTCCTGGAAGCCGCCGTCGTCCACGGCGTCGGGCAGCACCTTGTCCACCTTCATGCGGAGCCAAGTAAGGGGCAGGCGCGTGTCCAGGCCCTCCTTCACTTCGTAGGCCTTGGGGTTGCGCTCGAAGCCGCCCTTCCCGTCCGGCTCCACGAAGGCGTAGAGCTTGAACTCCGGGTCGTAGTGCTGCACCTCGAACTTCTCCAGCTTCACGCGGAAGCCCGGCAGACCGTAGGCGTCCTTCCAGTCGTTGGGATCGGAACCCTTCACGCGCCAGAAGACGGAAGTGGGTTCGCCCTGGTGGATCTCGTTGAAGGCGCGCACGAAACCGTACTTGCCGATGAGGCCACCCGTCAGGATGAGCGCAGGGGCGATGTGCACCAGCAGGAAACCGAACTTCGGCAGCGTGTAGGGCCGCCGCTTCCAAGCCACCAGCAAGGTGCAGAGGCTGATGATGAGCATCAGCGCGTAGAACCAGAGGCTGTGGTAGACATCGTCCACATGGGCGTGGCGCACGAGGAAGAGCGGCAGGCCGCCCCACCACTTCGAGCCGTAGAGACTCGCGTATTCCGTCCACTTCAGCTGCTGCAAGACCAGCGTGCCGAGCAGCACGGCCATGGCGATGGTCACCATCTGCGTGATGGCGAAGGGCACGCTCGTGAAGAACTCGTAGGCCTTCCGGCGCCCGATGAGGAAGACGCCCGCGAGGAACACCAGCGACACCGCCATGAAGACCGTCACCTGATGCTGGGCCGTCGCATGGCTGCGCTCCAGCAGCGTCTGCGCCGCCATCCAGGCCAGGCACCACGCCAGCAGGGCCAGCGCCTGCAACAGGAAGTTGCGCTCCAGAGGCTCGGAAAGGAGACCGGCGCGGCGGGGTGTTGCGGAAGCAGGAGCGTCGGTCATGTCATCTCAAACAGAGCGCGGACACGCGGACTTCCAGTGTCCCGCGCCTCGGAACGCGAGGCAATAACTGGCTTCAGGCGTCGGGTCTTTACGCCTTTCGAGCAGCCCAGAGCGGGCACCCCGCCATGCATATGGGCCAGACGCCAGACGCCCGACGCCCGATTCAGACCAGCGCCAGCAGGCCCAGCAGGTAGAAGCTCAGTTCCACGCCCACCTGGAACCGAGCGCGGCCGGTGGTGAAGCGGTCGTGGAAAAGCCAGAGGTAGATGAGCGGGTAGGCGGCGCAGGCCACGAGGATCAGCGCCGTGAGGAGCGGATGGACGGCGTGACGGCTATGGAAGGTCAGCCACAGCGTGCCCGCCAGCAGCAGGCCGAGCATGGCCGCCAGCACGCCCTTGGCGGCGCGCTTTCCGAGCAGGATGGGCAGGGTCTCCTGGCCGACGATCTGGTCGTTCTGCATGTCGCGGATGTCGTTCACCACCGTGCGGGCGAAGGCCAGCACGCCCACGAGGAAGAGCGCCGCGAAGACGCGGAGGTCCCAGGTCCGGCCCGTGAACCACACCGGCATGGCCACGGCCACGACCGAAAGGGCCACCGCCACCACCGCGTCCTTGGAGCCCGGAAGGCTGCGGAGGCTTCTGCCGCCGCCCAGCGGCAACTTGTAGAGCGCGCCCAGCACCGTCGCGCCCGCGATCACCGCCAAAGGCACGAGGCCGAAGGTGGCTGCGAGCCCCAGCGCCAAGCCCAGGAACGCGATGGCGGAGGCGAGCATCGCCACCTTGTTGCGCTCCAGGAAGCGCGCGCGGCCCGGCCCCTTGGCGCCGAGGCCGTGAGGATCGAGAAAGGGCGTCAGCAGGAACATGCCGAGCACATAGGAGCCGGTGATGATCGGGAAGCGCCAGGTGAGGGCGAGGCCGAGCCAGGCGTGGACGCCGAGGGTCATCAGCGCCGAGCCCACCGCCAGCAGCGCCGGAGCGCCGAAGCCCGCCCGGAGGAAGCTGGCGAAGCGGCCGCGCGCGTCGCCCAGCTGCTCCAGCGTGTCCACCACCTCGTCCACCAGCCAGGTCGGCGTCGAGGCGCCCGCGAGCACGCCCACGGTCTCCGTGCCCTTGAAGGCCTTCAGGTCCAATTCTGACGCCGTCTCCACATACTGCACGGGCTTGCCGTAGTGGTGGGCCAGTTCGGCGAGGTGCTTGGTGTTGGAAGAAGCCTTGCCGCCCACGACCACCACATAGTCCACGGCCTGGGCCAGGGACTTGGCCTCGTCCTGGCGCGTCCAGGTGTCCTCGCAGATGGTGTTCTCCACGATCACATCCTTCGCGCGGTCGCGGAGGTAGCCGCTGATCTCGTGGAAGTCCTTCACCGTGAAAGTCGTCTGGGAGACGATGAGGATCTTCTCCAACTGCTCGTCGGTGAGCGCCTTCGCCTCGTCCATGTTGGCGACGATGAGGGAGCCGTGCTCCGCGAAGCTGCGGTGGGCGATGCTTTCGGCGTGGCCGTGGGAGCCGAGGATGATGGTGAAGTAGCCCTTGGGACTCCACTTCTTGATCTTGTTGTGGACCTTCGCCACTTCCGGGCAGGTGGCGTTGACGATGTTCAGCTCGCCCTTCTTGGCGCGCTCCTTCAGGCCGCGCAGGTCCTGGATGGGAATGCCGTGGGCGCGGATCACCACCGTGCCGTTCTCGACCTTGGCGGGCGCTTCGGCCACGGCCACGCCGCGCTTGCCGATGAGTTCCAACGCCTGGGGATTGTGGATGAGCGGCCCGAGGGTCTGGACCGGACCCGCGCTCTGCTTGGTGGAAGCCTCCAGCACCGCGTCCATGGCGCGGCGCACTCCCCAGCAGAACCCAGCGGTCTTGGCGACGATGACCTTCATGCCTTCTCCCTGGACCGCGACCGGTCCCGACCTTCAAGAATACCGCCCGGCGCCAGCATCCGCCCCATCCTCAACGAAGCCGGATCTCGCGGCCTTCCTCCCGGATCTCGCCCGCGTCCCGCATGTGCCGGAGCAGCCGCGAAAGGGTTTCAGGCGCCATGCCCAGTTGGGCGGCGAGGACCTTCTTGGGCACCCGCAGGCGCACGATGCCATCCCGGCTTTCCTTGGCCTGATCGCCCAGCCAGCGCCGGAGGCGGCCCGTGCCGTCCTCCTGGCTCAACTGCTGAACCTGGAAGGTGAGCCGGTGGTGCCAGGAGGCGAGGCTTTCCAGCGCGCCCAGGCAGAGGTCGGGATCCTCCCGCAGCATCCGCAGCAGCGGCGCTTTCGGGAAATGGGCGAGGAGCGAGCCTTCCAACGCCACAGCGGTGGCGGGATAGGCCCCGCCCGAAAAGACGGCGGCTTCCGCGAAGCTCTGGCCCGCGCGGACCACGCTGAGCACGGTCTCCCGCCCGTCGGCGCCAGCCCGGCTGAGCTGCACGGCCCCTTCCAGCACGACGAAGAAACCCGTGCAGTCGTCCCCTTCCCGGAACAGCGGTTCGCCCGCCTCCGCCTGCCGGAGCCGGAGCAGCGAACCCACCGCGCCCACCTGCTCGGGCTTCATGCGGTGGAAGAGGGCGGATTTGGACCAGAGACCCTGGTGCGGCGCGGCCATGGAGCCAGTCTAGAGCGCGGGCGGACCGGGCGCGATTGATCGAAGTCAAACCGGCCCACAGGCCGCACATCGTCCGAGGTCCGAGGCCCGAGGCCCGGGTTGAGTTCCATCAAGGACGGGGGTTGGCCGCGAACCCAACCTGGGGCTCAGAGGAGGCGTTCCATGAGCGCGAGCATGTTGGAGAGGACCGTGGGGGAGCTGGTGGCCGAGCGCCCGGGCCGCGCCAAGGTCTTCGAGAAGCTGGGCATTGACTACTGCTGCAAGGGCAATGTGGCGCTCGCCGTCGCCTGCGAGGCCAAGGGCGCGAACCCGAACGAAATCGCGGCCCTCATGGAAGCCGCCGCCCCCAGCCCCGGCCTCGGTCCGGACGCGCCGTGGCGGAAGACCGTGGACAGCCTGGTGGACCACATCGTCTCCACCCACCACGCCTACCTGCGGGAAGCCCTGCCCCGCCTGGAGTGGATCACGGACAAGGTCGCCAAGGTCCACGGGGACAGGGACGCCCGCCTGCCGGAGCTGGCGAAAGCCTTCAAGGCCTTCGCCAAAGAGACCGAGGAGCACTTGAACAAGGAGGAGATGATCCTCTTCCCCTTCTGCAAGATCCTGGAGAACGGCCAGCGCCCGCCCTTCCCGCCCACGGTGACGATGCCCATCCGCACCATGATGCGAGAGCACGAGGACCACGGCGCGGCTCTGGAAACCTTCAACCGGCTGACGGATGGCTATGTGGTTCCCGAAGGGGCCTGCAACACCTGGCGCGCCATGCTGGACGGCCTTCAGGAGCTGGAGGCGGACCTCCACACCCACATCCACCTGGAGAACACGGTCCTCTTCCCCTGGGCCGAGAAGCTGGAAGCCGCTCTGGGCGTGGACCCGGCCGCCTTTTCTCACATGAGCTGCAAGCATTAGAAAGGTTGGGGCTGGAATTCAGATTCCCAGCCCCGGCGCCGATAAGGAGACTCATCCCGGGCAGGATGCCTTGTGTCCGCCCGGGATTTCCCCTTTACTGGAATCCATCGGTCCCTCCGAAGGTATTTGCCATGGCCCAGAACGCCCTGCTCCCGGTGACGCTTACTTGCAGCACGGACTTGCGCTTCATTGACCTCATCCAGGTCGTGGGCGCGGAGTTCCTGAAGCATCTCAACTTCAGCCAGGAGGATGGGGAGCAGCTCTGGCTGGCGATCCAGGAAGGCATCGCCAACGCCATGCGCCACGGCAACAAGCTCAGCAAGGACAAGACCGTCCGCGTGAGCTTCACGCCCATGTCCGACCGCTTCGAGATCCGCATCGAGGATCAGGGCAAGGGCGTCGTCCTGGAAGAAATCCCCGACCCGAACCTGCCAGAGAATCTCCTCAAGCCTGGGGGCCGCGGCGTCTTCTTCATGAAGCAGGTCATGGACGAAGTCCGCATGGAGAACGGCCCCGGCGGCGCGGCGCTCGTCCTCGTGAAGGCGAGAGGGCGGCGCGCCGAAGCCCTACCGGCGTCCTAGCGTCGCGAGTCCGCCCAACGCCATCAGCGCGGCGGCGGTGAAGAAGGCCGCGGCCGGATGCCAGCTCCAGAGCAGGCCCACGCCCAGGCTGGAGACGAAATCGCCCGCGCCGTTCACGCCGCCGAGCAGGGCGAAGGCGAGGCCGCGATGTTCGGAAGGCGCCAGCTCCGCCGTGGTCGCGCCTTCCAGCGTGTCCTGGATGCCGTTGACGAAGCCGCCCAGGGCGAAGATCAGCGCCATGAGCCACGGCGAAGCGTGGCCGTGGAGAAACGCGAAGGCGAGCATCACGGGCATCAGCGCGCCCGCGAGGTAGCCAAGGCCCAGCAGCGGCCGATGCGCGCGAAAACGGTCCGCCAACGCGCCCGCCGGGAAGGCCGCGGCGGCGTAGACGGCGTTGTGCAGCACATAGAAGGCCACGCCCCAGGCGGCTGCCATCGCCGGTCCGAGGATCGGCGCCATCAACTGCGTGGCGGCGAGGATGAGCAGCGTGTGCGCGAAATCCCCGCACCCGAACAGGCCCACACCGACGAGGTAGCGGCGGAAGCTGGTGGGCATGGCCGCCATCGCGTCCTTGAAGGCGAAGAGGCGCGGCCGCGACTTCGGTTTCTCGGGCACGGCCAGCGCGAAGACGAGCGCCGCCAGCAGGCCGGGCACGAGGCTCCACCAGAGCAGCGCCCGCAACCAGCCCAGTTCCGCGTACCCGCGACCGAGCCCCCACGCCAGCAGCGTGGCCGCCAGCGCGGGGCCGAGGATGGCGCCGAGGGTGTCGCCCGCGCGATGGAAGCCGAAGGCGCGGCCGCGCGCGTCGTCGGGGATGGCGTCCGTGAGCATCGCGTCCCGAAGTGGCCCGCGCAGTCCGCGGCCCGTCCATCCAAACACCTTGGCGGCGAGCACGCCCCCGAAGCCGGAAGCCAGCGCGACGAAGCCGGAGGCCAGCCCCGTCGCCGCGTAGCCCGCCACGACGAGGCCTTTGCGCCGCCCCAGGCGGTCCGAGACCCACCCCGCGCCCAGCTTCATGAAGCTCGCGGCCGCGTCACCCACGCCTTCCACCGCGCCCAACGCCGCGGGCGGAAGGCCCAGCGCCGCCAGGAAGGAGGGCAGCAGCGCCGACATGGCCTCGTGGCCCAGGTCCGATAGGAAGCTCGTCCAGGCCATGCCCCAGACGGCGCGATTGAGCCAACCGCCGCGCGTCTCTGAGCCCATCAGGCCCTGCTGAACATGCGGACGAGGCCGATGCCCGCGAAGGTCATCGCCAGGGAGCCGACCAGGTGCAAACCCGTGTGCAGCGCGGCCATCCCGAATTCGCGGTTCATCCAGAGCGTGACGGATTCGGCAGAGAAGGTGGAGAAGGTCGTGAGCCCGCCCAGGAAGCCCGTCGTGAAGGCGAGGCGGCTCGCGGGAGACAGCGCCTCAAAGGCCGGCAACCCGCCGAGGGCGAGGCCCATGAGCAGGCCGCCCAGCAGGTTCGCCGCGAGCGTGCCCATCGGAATGGATGGAAAGGCCGCGTTGAAGGCGAGCCCGAAGCCCCAGCGCAGCACCGCGCCCGCGAAAGCGCCGAACCCTACCGCGAAGAACGAGACCCAGCTCATGCCCGCTCCAGCGGCTCAATTCCCCACATAATTGAACCAGAAGTGGACGCCCAGCGTGTCGCCGGTCTGGGTGGGCAGCGGCGGCAGGGGCGCGGAGCGGCGCACGGCCATGAGCGCGCTTTCATCCAGCGCGCCGTTGCCGCTGGGCACTTCGATGCGCGCGCCGTCAATGCCGCCATCGCGGGTGATGCGGAAGTAGATCTGGACGCGGCCCTGGCCGCCCAGGCGCTGCCAGTTGCCCACGATGCGCGTCTGCACCTGCTGGAGGTACCACGCATAGGGGAAGCTGCCGTCAATGGCCGCGACGAGCCCCACGCCGCCTTCCACGCCCTGCGTGGCGCTGAGCCCGGGGATGGTGCTGCCCTGCCCCAGACCGCTCGCGTTGCCCGCGCCCGCCGTGCCCGGCGTGGAGACGGGATTCGGCTTCTGGCTCTTGGAAGCCTTCACCTGCTTGCCGGTGGAGGTCTCATCGGGGTTCTCGCCGCTGCGCACGCTCTTGGCGGACTTCGCGAACGGATTGTCCTCCTGCTCGCTGGGCTTGGGCACCGGCTGTTGGGCCGCCACATCGTCCACGCGCCGCACGCGCTCGGTCTCCTGGCCTTCCGTCCGCGCCTCCGCGCCGCCGCTCTGGTTGGCCACGGCGGGCGGGAGATTCACCCAGGTCACCTGGACGGCGTCGGCGTCCGTCTTAGCCGAAGGCTTGAAGAGCAGCACCGCGAGGACGATCACATGGGCGCCCGCGACGAGGCCCAGCGCCTTGCCGAAGGGGAACTCGCCCACATGAGCGCGGCCCCGCAGCAGGGAGTGAAGGTCCACTTGGCTCACGGATTGGCCTTGTCCGCGCCGGGAGCATTCGTCCCCTGCGTGACGAAGCCCACTTGCGTGAAGCCCGCGGCGCGGATGGAATCCACCACCTCGATGACGCGGCCGTAGGGGATGCCCTTGTCCGCGCGCACCAGCACGGGCCGCTTCTTCGGGCCGTCCGAGGCCTTGTTCCGCAGCTCGTTCTCCAGCCGGGACAGGGGCACGAAGGCATCATCCAACTGGACGCGGCCATCGCGCGTGAGCGTGACCGTGAGCGCCTCGTTCTGGAGACTGCGGCCCGTGCGGCTGTTGGGCAGCGCCACATCCACGCCGCTGGTGAGCATGGGCGCCGTCACCATGAAGATGATGAGCAGCACGAGCATCACATCAATCATCGGCGTCATGTTGATGTCCGCCATCTCGCCGCGCCTGCTCCCCGGTGTGAAGGCCATGGCCGCTCCTTGCAAGCATGGTATCCCAAGCCGAAAAGGCAGGAACACAGAGGCTTGCTCTCTGCGCCCTCGTGCTTTCCTCTGCGCCCTCTGTGTTCCTGCCTTTAACTTTTCGCGACAAAAAAAACCCGCTTGAAGGGGAAGAGCACCTTGCCATCCGGTTGCGGTGGATAGAGGTCCGCGAGACCTTCACGGTAGCGCGCCATCAGCGCATCGGCCTCTTCCGCGTCGAGGCCGTGCAGGTAGGGCAGCAGCACCGTGCCCTTGGCCCATTCGAGGATGTCGTCCACGCCCGCCATGACCTGCTGGTATTCCGTCTCCCACAGATCCACCGACGCGGCGTGGGGCGCGAGGATGCGGTAATAGGCCTCCGGCGCGAGCGGTGGCCGCCAGTCACTCGTGAGCGGTGCGCCCGCCAGCTCGCGGATGAGGCGGTAGGCGGGCGCGTCGAAATTCATGGGCATCTGCACCGCCAACGCGCCACCGGCCGCGAGGCTGCCCATGAGCCGCGGCAGCAGCGCCTCATGATCCGGCAGCCAGTGGAGCACCGCGTTGGCGAAGAGGAGGTCCACCGGCGCGTCCGGCGCCCAGGACGCCACATCGCCTTCCACCCATGCGATCCCGGGCATCGCCTTCCGCGCCGCGCCCAGCATCTCCGGCGAGCTGTCCACGCCCGTGATCTTCGCGCCCGGCCACCGCGCCGCCAGCAGCGCCGTGCTGTTGCCCGGCCCGCAGCCGAGGTCCACCACCGTCGCGGGCGCATCGAGCTGCACGCGCCCCAGCAGATCCGCCGCCGCCCGCGTGCGCGAGCCCGCGAACTTGAGGTACTGGGCGGGGTTCCAGGCGAGGGTCATGGAAACCTGCCCAATGAATCATTCATGTTTCGATAAGTTGATTCAACGAGCTTGGCCAGTGCAAGTTTGGGCATTAGATCAGTCGGCCCTGAGAAACCCCATCGCTCCACTCACGCGGCCTCTGCTTCGGGGT
>CAYYJN010000022.1:11846-31076 GCA_964472275.1 uncultured Solibacteraceae bacterium | reverse complement strand
CGGCGAGGGACAGGAAGTGCTTCTGGGTGATCATGGGGGCTCCGGGCCAAACCCCTATTTTACGGGGCGTCGGGGCCATCCGCGATCAAGATTGCAGGCTCGAACGGAAGACCCGCCGCTTCCGAAGGCGTCTTCATCCCCCACAAGGCGAGGCGCGACGCGTAGGGCTTCCAGAGCTCCGGCTTCGCCTTCACGGCTGACAGCGGCGGATGGAGATGGAGTTCGACGGGCAGCTCCGCGAGGGCTTCCTCATCCAGGTCCATCGCCTCGTCGTGCTCCCAGAGGAAGCCGCAGCGGGCTTCGGGGCAGGCCGCCCAGAGCTGGAGCACTTCGGAATGCTCGAAGCTGCTGAAGAGGACTTTGCCAAGGGCCTCCGAGGCCTCCACCGTGGCGAGGGCCTGCTTCCATCCGGGCTCGCCCTTCAGTTCCACATTGATGAGCTTCGAGGGCAGCGCCAACGCGTCCGCCAACTTGGGCAGCGGCTCGCCGTTGCGCAGCTTGGGCACTTCGCTGGATTTCATGCGGCGCAGCGTGCCCGAGCCCAGCGCCGTACGGTCCACCGTGTCGTCGTGAAGAATGAGGCTGACGCCGTCGAGCGTGGGTTGAGCATCCAATTCGAATCCGTCCATGCCCGCCGCCAGCGCGGCGCGGAAGGACTCCATGGAGTTCTCCAGGTGCTTCGTCTTATAGCCGCGGTGGCCGAGGATGAGCGTCATGCCTTGCCTTTCGGGTGATGGGCCTCCAGCACGGCCTTGAGCACGAGCGCATGGTTCTGCGTCTCGTCCTTGTTCGCGGTGATGAGCGTGAGCGCGCCCTTCTTCGCGTAGGCCTCCAATTCGTCCAACCCATCCAGAGCCTCCGGCGCGGCCAGCTCCTTGCGGTAGCGCGCGGAGAAGGCGTTGAAATCCAGCGCACCGCTGTGGAAGGCCTTCCGGAGGTCGGGGCTCGGCGTGACGGATTTCATCCACGCGTCCAGCGCGAGGGCTTCTTTGGTGCAGCCGCGCGGCCAGAGCCGGTCCACGAGGACGCGGGCGCCATCGTGCATGGAGGGAAGATCGTAGGCGCGCTTCACCTGGATCATGGGATCACCTTGCCTGGATTGAAGATACCCCTCGGATCCAACGCCCGCTTGAGGTTTCTCAACGCTTGGACCTGAAAGGGATCGGCGAGGGCGAGGAAGGCGTCGCGCTTCGCGAGGCCGATGCCATGCTCGCCGCTGATCGCGCCGCCGAGGGATACCGCCAGGCGGAAGAGGTCCATGAGTTGGCCTTCCAACGCCGCCGGATCCGTCTCGCCCGCGGCGAGCAGGTTCACATGGAGGTTGCCGTCGCCGAGATGGCCGTAGGTGACCGCCGGAATCTTGAGCCGTTCGAGCCCGGCGAAGAAGTCCTGGAGTCGCGCGCGCGGCACGGTGATGTCTTCGCTCACCTTCTTGGGATGCCGCTCCTTGAGGAAGGAACTGGTCATGCGCCGCACGGACCAGAGCCGCTCCCGCTGGGCCGCGTCCGTGGCGGCCTGGAGATGGACGGCTGAAGACCCAAGCGCGTCCATCACGCGCGCGAGGAAGGCCTCGCCGGTGCAGCCCGCGTCGTCGAATTCCAGCAAGGCGAGCGCCTCGCCGGGCAAGCGCCGCGCCTCCTCCGGCCCATGGGCGCGAAGCTCCGCCAGCACCGCCGGGTCGAAGAACTCGAAGGCCGAGGGCTGGAGCCCCGCTTCCGCCAGCTTGGATGGAAGCCCGAGCAGATCCTCCCAGCGGGCCACGGGAAGCAGCAGGGTCAGGAAGTCGCGCGGCGCGGGAATCACGCGCACGGTGGCGCCGGTGATGAGGCCGAAGATGCCTTCGCTGCCGATGAGCAGCTGCGCCAGGGCGGGGCCGGTGTTCGCCTTCACGCTGCCGATGCCGAAGGTGTGGATCGCGCCGTCCGCCATGAGCGCGTCCACGCTCAACACCCACTGCCGCGTCATGCCGTACTTGCCGGCGTTCGGCCCGCCCGCGTTGGTGGCGAGGCTGCCGCCGAAGCCGCAGAGCTGCCAACTGTTCGGATCGGGCGCATAGAAGAGGCCCGCGGCGAGGGCGGTTTCCTTGACGGCTTTCAGGCTCGCGGAGGCGGGCGCGGTGAGCGAGAGCCCCGCGTGATCCACGGCGATGGCGCCGGGCCAATCGCAGAGGTCCACTACGAGGGAACGCGAGCCCGGCACGCAGCCGCCCGCCTTCCCCGTCCCCGCGCCGCGCGGCACGAGGCCGAAGCCTTCCGCTTCCGCGAGCGCGACAAGCGCCTTTAGCGCCGCCGCGCCGCGGGGGCGGACGACGGCCACCGGAAGCTCGCCAACCACATGGGATTCGTCGCGCCGATACGACGCGAGCAGGTCGGGATCCTCGATCACCGTCGAGTCGGGCAGGCGGATGGCCACGCCCTAGTCTAAGGCCTCAGCCGACGAGCGTGCCCACGGCCTCGCCCTTCACGGCGGCGACGAGGTTGCCGGGCTTGTGCATGTCGAACACGAGGATGGGCAGCTTGTTTTCCATGCACAGCGCGATGGCCGCCGCGTCCATGACTTTCAGGCCTCTTTCCAGGCACTCCTGGAAGCTCACCTGGTCGTAGCGCTTCGCGGTGGGATCCTTCTTCGGATCGGCGGTGTAGACGCCATCCACATTGGTGGCCTTCATGACGATCTGCGCGCCGATCTCGTTGCCGCGCAAGGCCGCGGCCGTGTCGGTGCTGAAATAGGGGTTGCCCGTGCCCGCGCCGAAGATGACAACGCGGCCCTTCTCCAGGTGGCGCGTGGCGCGGCGGCGGATGTAGCTCTCGGCGACTTTCGGCATCTCCAGGCCCGACAGGGTGCGGGTGTGGACGCCCTTCTGCTCCAGCGCGTCCTGCAACGCGAGCGCGTTGATCATCGTCGCGAGCATGCCCATGTGATCGGCGGTGGTGCGATCCATGCCCTTGGTGGAGCCCGCCACGCCGCGGAAGATGTTGCCGCCGCCGATGACGAGGCCCACCTCCACGCCCAGCGCGCGGATCTCCTTCACCTGGTCCGCGATCATGGCGACGACGGCGGGATCAATGCCGTACTTCTGCTCGCCCATGAGGGCTTCGCCGGAGAGCTTGAGGAGGATGCGGCTGTATTTCATGGTCGGCCCTCAACGATGCTGGCTGCAAAAAAAGGGCGGCGCAAGGCCGCCCTTCACGGGATTCGGGAAAGGCTCACTTGCCCATCTGGGCGGCGACCTCGGCCGCGAAGTCGTCCTTCTTCTTTTCCAGGCCCTCGCCCATCACGAACTTGACGAAGCGGCGGATGGAGAGCTTCTCGCCGATCTCGGCGGTCTTCTGGGAGAGCATCTGCTCCACCGTCAGGTCGCTGTTCAGGATGAAGGGTTGCTCCAGGAGGCAGACTTCCTTGAAGATGCTCGCCATCTTGCCCTCGACGATCTTCTCGACGATGTTGGCGGGCTTGCCGGTGGCCAGGGCGATCTCGGTGGCGATGCGCTTCTCGGTCTCCAGGAACTCAGGTGTCACTTCGCTCTTGTCCACGAAGCGGGGCGCGGGATCGGCGGCGGCGATGTGCATGGCGATTTCCTTCACCATGCGCTGGAAGGCTTCGTTGCGGGCGACGAAATCGGTCTCGGCGTTGACCTCGACCAGCACGCCCACGCGGCCGCCGGGGTGGATGTAGGCTTCGACGATGCCTTCAGCCGCGATGCGGTCGGCCTTCTTGGCGGAGGCGGCGAGGCCCTTCTTGCGCAAGTATTCGACGGCGGCTTCCATGTCGCCGTTGCTCTCCTCCATGGCCTTCTTGCAATCCATCATGCCGAGGCCGGTCTTTTCGCGGAGGGTCTTCACATCCTGGGCGGTGAACGCCATGGTCATCTCCTTGGTCTTGAGGTTCGGGTTTTCATGGCATCGGCCACCAGCGCCGCTGATGGCCGATGATCCCTGCTGGCGGAGGCTTTAGGCCTCGGCCTCCATCTTTTCAGCCATCATCGCCTTGAGCGATTCGTTGTGGGCTTTGTCGGTGTGGGCGCCGCGGCCTTCGAGGATCGAATCCGCCAAGCGCTCGGCGAAGAGCAGGATCGAGCGGATGGCGTCGTCGTTGCCGGGGATCACATAGTCAATCTTGTCGGGGTCGCAGTTGGTGTCCACGATGGCGACCACGGGGATGCCGATCTTGTTCGCCTCGGTGACGGTGATGTCCTCGCGATGGGGATCAATCACGAAGATCACATCCGGCACGCCGCGCATGTCGCGGATGCCCTGGAAGGAGGCGCGGAGCTTCTCCAGCTGGCGGGTAAGGAGGAGGATGTCCTTCTTGCTCAGGAGGGCGGTGCGGGCGGGGTCGGCCAGGGTGGCCTCCAGCTCGCGGTACTTCTCCAGCGACTTCTTGATGGTCGCGAAGTTGGTGAGCATGCCGCCCAGCCAGCGGTTGTTCACATAGAAGGCGCCGCAGCGCTCGGCCTGCTCGCGGATGAGGTCCTGAGCCTGGGGCTTGGTGGCGACGAAGAGGAAGGTCTTGCCCTCGCCCGCGGCCTTGGTGACGAAGTTGGCGGCCTGGTTCCAGAGACGGAGCGTCTTCTGGAGGTCAATGATGTAGATGCTGTTGCGCGCGCCGAAGATGTACTTCTTCATCTTCGGGTTCCAGCGCTTGGTCTGGTGACCGAAGTGGACGCCCGCTTCGAGCAGTTCCTTCATCTGGATCTGAGCCATGGTGGCCTCCCTTTTTTGAGTGGGATGAAAGGCGAGCGGTCTCGCCCGAATCGGCGGGCCTGAAGGATCAGGCCGCCCGGTGAAACGGAGCGAGGGGGCCGAAGCCCCCTCGTCCAGGAAAAGAACTTAGCGCTTGCTGAACTGGAAGCGGCGACGGGCGCCCTTCTGACCGGGCTTCTTGCGCTCCTTCATGCGGGGGTCGCGGGTCAGGAGACCGGCGCCGCGCAGCATGGACTTGAGCTGCTCGTTGTAGCCGAGGAGGGCGCGGCTGATGCCCATGCGGATCGCCGAGGCCTGGGCCGCGCTGCCGCCGCCATCCACGGTGAGGAGCAGGTCGAACTTGCCCTCGAGCCCGGCGATGACGAGGGGCTGGTGGACCATCATCCGCAGCACCGCGTTGGGGAAGTAGTTGTCGAGGGCGCGGCCGTTGACGCTGATCTTGCCGGTGCCGGGGCGCAGGAAGGCGCGGGCGGCGGCGGTCTTGCGGCGACCGGTTCCGTAGTACTGGGCGAGGGCCATCATCAACCTCTCTTACTTCTGGATGGTGAGGGTCTGGGGGGACTGGGCGGCGTGCTCGTGCTCAGGACCGGCGTAGACCTTCAGCTTGCGGTACATCTGGCGGCCAAGGGGGCCCTTGGGGAGCATGCCCTTGACGGCGGACTCGATGACGCGCTCGGGGTGCGTCTCCTGCATGACGGAGGCGCGGGTGTGTTTGATGGAGCCGGGCTGCGTGGTCCGCACATGGTGGTAGACCTTCTGCTCGCCCTTCTTGCCGGTGAGGACGGCCTTGCCCGCGTTGATCACGACGACATGGTCGCCGGTGTCGAGGAAGGGGGTCCAGGTGGGCTTGTGCTTGCCGGAGAGGATCTCGGCGACGGCGGAGCTGACGCGGCCCACGGGCAGACCCGCGGCGTCCACGACGAACCACTGGCGCGTCGAAAGGTCCTTGGCTTTGGGGAAGTAGGTGCTCATCGCTTGCTCCGGGGCTCATGGTTCGGACACGCCGACCCTTGAGCGGTCGAAATCGCAGAAGGAAGAGAGTATCAAGCGCTTGGAAGAGGGTCAAGGCGGATTTTCGGGCCTCAAGGCTGGCGTCAGGCATCGGGCGGCCGTCCGAACCTGGGCACGACGCCCGACGCCGCATTTCGGGTCTCGGCCCCCGGGGGCTTCAGGCGCCCGCGAGCTTCCAGAGCTCCTGGGCCACCCGGGCCGCGCCTTTGCCGTCCAGGAGCTGCATCCCGGCGGCGATCTGCTCTTGGCGGGTCTCCTGGCCTTCGGGCGAAAGCCAGTGGGCCATGGCTTCGGTCGCCACCGCCAGATCCGCCTCCGGCCCTTCGCCCAGGTCGCAGCAAGCGCCCGCCAGCGAAAGGTCCGAAAGGATGGAGGCTTGCCGGGCGTTCTGGCCCCAGGCCGCGACGGGAATGCCCATGCAGAGCGCCTCGCACAGCGTGATCCCAGCGGCGCACCAGATGGCGTCGAAGTCCTTGAGCCGCGTGACGAGGCCGGGGATGCCCTCCAACACCGTCAGACCCGGCAGGGGCGCGGCCTCGTTCAAGCCGCCCGGCGCGAGCAGCGTGCAGGAGCCGGTCCAGAGCCCCTCCTCGTGCAGGCGGCGCAGCACCTCGTAGGCCCGGGGCGCCAACGCCGCGCCATCGCTGCCGCCGAAGGTGAGGAGCAATTTGTGCGCGGCGAGGCCTGTCTCCGGCTCGCGGGCGGGCCGCAGCTTCTGCGCGATCTTGCCCACCACCGCGAAGCGCGCGCCGAGCAGCGCCCGGCACCCGCCGCGGCGATCCTCGTAGGGCTTCCGCTTCTCGCCGTCCACGGTTTTCACCGGATGCTCGGGGAAGGTGACGCCTTCCAGAAAAGGCTGGAAAAGCAGGTCGGCCCGTTCGTGGGCTTCGCCGTCGTCCTCCATGAGCGCGACCTTGCGCGGGCGCAGCGCGTCCAGTTGAGCGGCGGTCGTGTCCCACTGGTCCACGAGGACCACTTCGGCCTTCGCGGTCGCGGGCAGGGGCGCGTGCAAGTCCTCGCCCAGATCCAGCGCCGCGCAGGGCAGCGCTTCCTCAAGGAAGGGATGGCGGCCTGAGCCGACGCGGCGCGCGCGGGCGTCGCCGCTGATGGCGAGCAGCGCGCTTCCGCCCAGCGCCCGCCAAGCTTCCTCGATCGCCAAGGCCCGCGCCACATGGCCGAGTCCAAGGCGCGCATCCGCGTGAACGCGAAGGATCAACTGGGGGGACATATGCCGGGAAGTCTAGCGAAACCGATCGGAGAAAGGGAGAGCCGAGCGTTTTCACCCTCTCCTGCGTCATGCTGAAGCCACGCCTGGAGCCACCCTTGTACGACGCGCCGAACGCCCCGCTCACCCTTGAACCCGCCCCCGGCGCCCGCGCGGCCAAGCTCTGCGGCATCTGGGCGATCGTCGCCGCGATCACCTGCGTGGGCCTGCCCATCGCCATCGTCCTCGCCATCGTCGCGCTGGTGAAGCAGGCCAAGGCCAGCCGCCTGGCGAAGGAGGAGCCGGGGCTTTACGAGAAGCCCTCCGCCACGGGCCTCGTCCTGGGCATCCTCGGCCTCGCCATGCCCATCGTGATGCTCCCCTTCATCGGCATCGTGAGCGCCATCGCGATTCCCGCGCTGCTCAGCCAGCGCGCGCGGGCGCGGGACAAGGCCGCCATCGAGAACATGGTCGGCCGCACCGGCGACCTTCTGGGCCAGTTCGATAAGCAGCGGGAACTGAACACGCCGCCGGACCAGATCGCCCCCGCGCTGGAGACCTACCTCAAGACGAGCGGCGCCGCCGAACGCAACCCCTGGATCGTCGGCGCGCCCGCCTACACCTACCAGATCGAGGTCGTCACCGGCCTGGATCGCGACGGCATGGAAGCCGCCGCCAAGGAACGGGCCACGGTCCTCGGCCAATCCGTGTGGATCCTCGAACTCCCCGCGCCCGACAAATATTCCCCCGGCCTCACCAACCCCGGCTACCTCGCGGGCGCCGTCCAGGTGCAGAACGAGATCCGCGGCGAGCGCACCGTGGCGAAGGTCGCGGAAGTGGAGTGAGCGAGCCGAAGCGGCTCATGCCTCTCCACAAGCGCCTCGCGTTCGCGGCGCTTGGCCTCGCGTTGCTCGGACCCTTGCTGTGCCTCACCTGCGCGGTGGGTCATGGGATGGGTCCTTGCGGCCCGGCGAATCTCGCGGGCCTGCTTGGATGCGGCGGGGTTCTCATCTCCATCCCAGCCGCGCTGTTCCTCGCCTGCGCCGCCTTGATCCAGTTCGGCAAGGCCCGGCGATCCACCTTCCACCAGCGCGAGCGGGATCGCTTCTGGAAACAGGTGCAGGGTCGGCCGGACGAATGAAACCGGATCACGGATACGGGTGTCCGCATTTGAACCCCGGCTGCGGATCCGCGATCACGGGGCTTTCGGCGAGGGGCCAGCCATCCTTGAAGTAGGCCTCTTTGTAGCGCACATAGCGGCTCCAGATGGAGGCCGTCAGGTCGCGTTGGGCGGGCGTCAGATCCTTCTTCACTTCGGCGGGCCAACCGGCGACGAGGGTGTGGGGCGGGGCCTGGAAGCCTTCGCGGAGCAGGCTCCCGGCGGCCACGAGGCAGCCTTCGCCCACTTCGGCGCCATCCATGAGCGTCGTGCTCATGCCGATGAGCGCGCCTTTGCGGATCGTGCAGCCGTGGATCATCACATTGTGGGCGATGCTCACCTCGTCCTCGATGAGCGTGGGGCACTTGCCGTTGGTCACATGGACGACGCAGGCGTCCTGCAGATTCGTCCGCGCGCCGATCCTGATCCAGTTCACATCGCCGCGCACGACGCAGTTGAACCAGATGGAGGCGTCGTCCCCGATCTCCACATCCCCCAGCACCAGGGCGTTGTCCGCCACGAAGACGCGACGGCCGACTGTCGGGACCATGCCTTGGAAGGGGCGGATCATGGGGCACCTCGGGAAGGGGCTCTGGGCTTTCGGCCCTGGGCTCTTGCTTGCGCCGACCCATCCGGCCATCCGGGCGCGGGTCCGCGAGCCGCTAACTATGCCATGGGGCCATGGCTGGCCTCGCCCCAAGCATGCCTCGTCCAGCAAAAGCCCAAAGCCAAAGGCCGAAAGCCTTATGGACCGTGACCCCGATCAAGGCCCTCGGCTTTAGACTGGAAAGATGCTCGAACAGCTCCTTCCCTCCCGTCGCGGGTTCTCCGGCGAAGACATCATTTTCAAGCTCAACGGCGAGGCGCAGAAGCGCGCGGCCGCGGGCGAGGCCGTCATCAACGCCACGGTGGGCGCGCTGCTGGACGACCGCGGGCGGCTGGTGGTGCTGGAGACGGTGATGAAGGTCTGGCGCGAGCTGGGCGACATGGAGGTCGCGCCCTACGCGCCCATCACGGGCGATCCGGCCTACCTCGCGGCGCTGACGGAACGCCATTGGCCCGGGCTTGGCATGTCCAAATCCGGCTGCGCGACGCCCGGCGGCAGCGGCGCGCTGGCACTCTCCGTGAAGAACTTCCTCGCGCCGGGCATGGCCGTTGCCGCCATGGCGCCCTACTGGGGGCCTTACGACACGCTATCGGCGGAGGGCGGCGCGTCCATCGCGCCCCTGCCCTATCCGACCCAGGGACTCGATCGGGAGGCTTGGGGCCAGGCGTTGCGCGGCCTCATGGCGTCCCAGGGCCGCGTCCTGCTCTGGCTCAACGATCCCTGCCACAACCCCACCGGCGCGAGCCTCTCGAAGGCGGATCGGACCACGCTCTTCGCGCTGCTGCGGGAAGTGGCCGCCCTCGGCCCCGTCACACTCCTGCTGGATCTGGCCTACCTCGACTACACCCGCGAGCCCGCGGCCGTGCGCGAGGCGCTGGACGACTACCGGGCCTTTGCCGAAGAAAGCGCCGAAGAAGGAATCGTCCTCGTCGGCGCGGCGCTCTCGGTGTCTAAGAGCCTCACACTCTATGGCGGCCGCGGCGGCGCGCTCGTCTTCCCCTGGACGAAGGACGACGCGCTCCAGGCCGCGCTGGCCGTGAGCTGCCGCGGGCTCTACTCCAACTGCGCCAAGGCCCCGCAAAGCCTCGTCGTGAAGCTCAACCAGGACGGCCACGCCCTCGCGGCCCTGGCCGCCGAGCATAAGCATTGGTCCGAGGTGCTGGAGGCCCGAGCCCAGGCCCTGGACGCGGCGCTGAAGGCCGAAGGGCTGGCCGGCGCGCCCTGGCAGGGCGGCTTCTTCGTCACGCTGCCGGTGCCGGACCCAAGCGGCGTCTGCGAGCGCCTGAAGACCCGCGGCGTCTTCGTCGTGCCAAGCCCCTGGGGCCTGCGGGTGGGCGTCTGCGGCCTGAAGACCGGGGACGCGCCCCGCTTCGCGCTCGCGCTCAAGTCGGCCCTCAAGGCTTCCATCTAGCCATTCCGGGCCAATCTGGTAGGCTGGAGGGCCGCGGGGATATAACTCAGCGGTAGAGTGCTTCCTTCACACGGAAGAAGTCCCAGGTTCGAATCCTGGTATCCCCACCAAGAGGCCCTGATCCACGCGTTCGGGGCCTTTCTCTTGTGACGAGGCCCCCCATGCCCTTCATCAACGCCACGCAAGTCCGCGCCGGGATGATCATCAACTTCGAAGGCGAGCTCTGCCGCGTCATCAGCGTCGAGCACCAGACGCCCGGCAACCTGCCCGCGCGCATCGTCACGAAGATGAAGCGCCTTAAGGACGGCATCAACCGCGAGAACCGCTTCGGCTCCTCCGACAAGATCGACAAGGCGAGCCTGGAGCAGCACATGCTCGAATTCCTCTACGAGGACGGCGACCACCTCGTGTTCATGAACAACGAGAACTACGAGCAGATGGAAGTGAGCAAGGACGCGCTCGGCGACGACCTCGTCTTCCTCGTGCCGAACATGCAGGTGGAGCTGGAGTTCTACGAAGGCACGCCGCTCTCCGCGACCCTGCCCGAAAGCGTCGTCCTCCAGATCGTCGAGACCGACCCCGTGATGAAGAACGCCAACGCCACCGGCTCCTACAAGCCCGCGAAGCTGGAGAACGGCATCACCGTCGGCGTGCCGCCCTACATGGAGAGCGGCGAAAAGATCCGCGTGAAGACCGCCGACCGCACCTACATGGAGCGGGTGAAGTAGCACGGCCCCTCGGCCGACCCGGCCATGGAATACTGATCGCCGATGAAGCCCGCCACGCCCCTCCGCCCCCAGTCGCTGCCCTTCCTCGTGGGGCTGGACGCGGGCTTGGCCAAGGATCTGTCGGCGCTTTCCGAACCCCGGCGCTACGAGGACGGCGCGAAGGTCTTCCAACAGGGCGAGCGCATTCCCGGCGTCTTCGTCGTCGCCGAAGGCAGCCTCAAGGTGTTCAGGTCCGATGGCCGCGGTCATGTGCAGGTGCTGGATTTCATCCGCCCCGGCCAGTGCGTCGGCGAGGTTCAAGTCTTCGACGGCGGCTCCATCGCCTCCAGCGCCGAGGCCCATGGCGAAACCGCCTGTTGGCTCATCCCGGCCGCGCCGCTGCGGGATCTGGCCCACCGCACGCCCGCCATCGCCGAAGCCCTCATCCAGCACTTCGCGGGCAAGGTGCGGCACCTGGTGGACCTGGTGGATTCGCTCAGCCTCCACAGCGTGCCGGAGCGCGTGGCTCAGGTGGTGCTTGACGCCCACGGACGGCAGCCCGAGCGGCTCCTCGTGGAATTCCAGGAAACCCAGGAAGAACTCGCCCAGTGCATCGGCGCCAGCCGCGAAGCCTTCTCCCGCGCGCTGCGCCTGCTCACGGACCTCGGCCTCATCCAGAGCACCTTCCCCGTGGTGAAGCTGGTGGACCTGCCCCGGCTGCGGACCTTCGCCAAGGGCTAACCCTTCGGATACACCCGCAGGCTCTTCCACTGCTTGAGGATGACCTTGCCCGGCGCGAAGCCGCGGGGCTTGCTGATGTCGGCGATGCGGCACCAGTGGACCTCCACCTTGCCTGCGTCCCTCGCCTTGCTGTGGAAGGCCGCCAGCTCGGCGGCGCGCTCCAGCACGGCGCGGGGCGGCTCGCTCACCTTGTCGGGATTGCGGATCACCACATGGCTGCCGGGCAGGTTCGCCACATGGAGCCAGAAGTCCGTGTTCTCGGCGACCTTGAAGGTGAGCTGGTCGTTCTCGGCGTCGCCCTTGCCGATGAGCAGTTCGAAGCCCTCCACCTGGACCGAGCGGAACGCCGCGCCTTTGCCGTCTTTCCGCTTCTCCACCTTGCGCGCCTCCTTCGGCTTCGCCTTCAAGGATGGAGCCTTGGGCGGCGGGAGCGCCACCGCGCCGCTGGCCGCGGCCTCGCGCCGCGCCTCCCACTCTGCCCGTTGACGAACGAGGGCGGCCTCCAGCTCCGCGAGCCGGGCCAGACCGCGCTCGGCCTTCTTCGCTTCCTTGAACCAGAGCTGCGCGGCGGATTCGGCCGTTTCCCCGCGCGGAAGCGCGAGCCGCGACCCATCCGCGAGCGTCACTTCGCCCGACGCGCCCTTGAGGCGCCACAGCTCGTCGGAGAGCGCGGCGGCCCGTGCCTTCAGCGCGAGGCCTTCAGCATGGCGCGCGCGATCCTTCTGGAGGGCGGCTTCGAGCCGGTCCAGCTTCCGCGCGTCCTGGAGGAAGGCGCGTTCGGACGCCGCGCGGCGCGGCGCGAGCACCCGCGCTTCCGTTTCGGCGACGGACCAGGCGTGATGCCGCGCCAGGAGCGGGCCTTCGCCGGGGAGCGCTTCATCCACCTCCCCGGCGACGGCGGCTTCGAAGCGATCGCCGAAGCGCTCCTTCCAGCGTTTCAGCGGCGGCGGTTCCGCGCCTTCGGCCGGCGGCGCGGCGGGGAAAGGCACGCCCAGCCCCAGGCGCGGCGTCGCAACATCCAGCCCATCCAAGCGGATGCCGGCGCGACCCGGAATGGCCTGGAAGGCCACGCGCACGGTCTCGACCCGACCCGTGATGGCGCGGCGTTGGAAGACGAGGCCCAGCCAGCGCTCGGACGGGTGGCCCTGGACTTCCACCAGCCGCGCGCCCGAAAGCCACGCGCCCCAGGCGCGGGCGGAATCCTTCGCGGCCTCCGCCGCCAGGAGCGCCGCCGCCGGGTGATTCCCCGGCAGTCGCAACAGCGCGGGCCGCGGCTGGAGCAGCAGGATCCAGGTGTCCGCGTCCGCCTTCCGCCCCCAACGGAGCCCCAGCGCACGCGTCGAAGCCCAGGCGCCCTCCAAGGCCCAGCTCGGGTGAGTTCGGGCTTGGGCGCGGGCGAGGGCCAGCAGCAGCGGAGCGTCCATCGGGTATAAATCCTTGTGAAAAAGGGGCCTCAACGCTCGCCAGCGAGGAGCCTACGCCGCATAATGCCTCAACTTCAGCCGCCTGACCGGAACCTCATGCCGATCCTTCCGACGACTGCTCCACCCCGCCCCTTCAAGGCGCTCCTCGTGGAGGACAGCGCGACCCAGATGGGTCTGCTGCGCGCCGTGTTCCGCAGTCGCGGACACGAAGTCATGGAGGCGCGGAACGGCGCGGAAGCGCTGCTGGTGCTCGCGAGCGAGATGCCCGATGTGGTGGTGAGCGACTGTTACATGCCGCTCATTGACGGCTACCAGCTCTGCCGCCTGCTGAAAGACGACCGCGCCACGCGCCACCTGCCGGTGCTCCTGCTCACGGCGGAGACCCGCGGCCTCGGCCACTTCTGGGCGAAGACCTGCGGCGCCGACCGCTTCATCGTCAAGGAGCCCGAGATGGATGGCGTGCTGGAGGCGGCGGAGGATCTCGCCCGCACCGCGCCGCCGCGGGACCCCGCGCAGGGGCCGGTCTTCCAGAATCCCGGCGATCTCGGCGTGGAGGCCATCCAGCGCCGCCTCGCCCGGGCGCTGGAGCAACGATTGCTTGAGACGACGCTCCGGGATTCCATCGCCCGGCTCTATTCCGAAGATCCCGACGCCCAAAGCATCGTCCGCGGATTCGTGGATCTGCTCCAGACCGCCGTGCTGCCCGGCGCGCTCGCCGTCGTCCATCGCACCGAGGAAGGCCTCGTCGCCCGGGGCGCGCACGGGCGCTGCGTGAGCGAGGCGGATCGTCAGGAGTTGGATCGCGCGCTCGAACGGGCCATGGGCCTTTCCGGATCGCTGGACCTGCCCTGGGACGCCGCCCAGGACCCGGAGGAACGCCGCCTCGCCCTGCGCGATCCGCTCCAGCTCGTGCTGCCCATCTCCGTGCCCGGCACGCCCATCAACGCCTTCATGGGCCTGCTCGTGGAACGCCGCCTCTACCAGGAGCATGTGCGCCTGCTGGAGATCGCCTCTGACGAACTGGGTCGCCTGCTCACGCTGGAGGCCAGCCGCCAGCGCCTCTACCACCAGGCCATCCAGGACCCGCTCACGGGTCTCTTCAACCGCCGCCACACCACGGAGCTGCTCCACCATGAGGCCATCCAGAGCTCGCGCTTCGGCCAGCCGCTGGCGGTGATGCTCATTGACCTGGACCACTTCAAGCCCATCAACGACCGCTTCGGCCACGCGGCGGGGGACCGGGTGCTCAGCATGGTGGCCCAGCGCCTCGCCTTCGGCCTCCGCAAGGTGGACCGGCTCGGCCGCATGGGCGGCGACGAATTCCTCGTACTCTGCCCTCAGACCGAGAAGGAAGGCGCGCGGCAACTCGCCTTGCGCCTGCTGGAGACAGTCACCCAGACCCAGCTTCCCAACCTGCCCGATGGGCGCAACCTCTCGCTCAGCGCGGGCGTCGCCTCCTGGCGCGGCGAGGGAGACACGGTGGAGCTGCTCCTCGCCCGGGCGGATCAGCGGCTTTACAAGGCGAAGGCCGAGGGCCGGTCCCGAGTGGTCGCCGAAGGCTGACCTGAGGCGTGGTCGGTCCTAGACTGGGGGGATGGCTTCCGAGACCGGTCCCTCCTACGAGTCCTACCTGAAGGTGCCCGACCTGCTGCGGCTCCAGACGCCGCTGTCGGAGCCCGAGGCCCACGACGAACTCCAGTTCATCGTCATCCACCAGGCCTACGAGCTCTGGTTCAAGCTCATGCTCCACGAGGTGCGCGCCATCATCGCCCACCTCCAGAAGGGCCAGGTGGGCCCGAGCCTCTGGCTCATGCGCCGCTGCCACGAGATCGTCCGCGTGCTCCAGCAGCAGTTCAAGGTCATGGAGACCATGAGCCCGGCGCACTTCCTGGAGTTCCGCGACTGGCTCAAGCCCGCCAGCGGCCTGCAGAGCGCGCAGTTCCGCTGCCTGGAATTCCTCTCCGGCCTGAAGGACGAGCGCTACCTCCAGCTCTACCCCGGTTCGCCCGAGGCCAAGGCCCTGCTGGAATCGGCGCTGAAGGAGCCTTCGCTGTGGGACGGCTTCCTCGCGGCGCTGCGCTCCCGCGGCTTCGACACCTCGGACAAGGAGCCCGTGCTCCAGGCCCTCGTCGCCGTCTACACGGACGACAAGCACCTGGACCTGCACCAACTGGCGGAAGGGCTCATCGAGTTCGACGAAGCTTTCCGCGTGTGGCGCACCATGCACTACCTCCTCGCCGAGCGCATGATCGGCTTCAAGCCCGGCACGGGCGTGGGCCACACGGACGCGATGGCCATGAGCGGCCACGGCGCGTCAGCCGCCGCCGAAACCGGCAAGCCATCCGGCGGCGGCTGCCCCTTCGGCCACGGCGCCTTGCCGCGCGAAGCGGGCGAGCCATCCTTCCAGGACCCCGGCGTGAAGTACCTCGCCAGCCGCGCGGACCTGCGCTACTTCCCGCTGCTGTGGGAGGTGCGCTCGCGCCTCGGGGGCGGCTATGGCTCCTGACTTCGCGGGCAAGCGCGCGCTCGTCACGGGCGCCAGCGCGGGCATCGGCCGCGCGACGGCGCTCGAGCTGGCGCGCCGCGGCTGCGCCGTCACCGTGCTCGCGCGGTCGGCCTCCAAGCTCGAAGGTCTCATCCACGATCTCCGCGCCGCGGGCGCGCCCGAAGCGCTATCGCTTCAAGGCGATCTTGAGGATCGGGACGCGCTGCGGCCCATCATTGAGGCGCACCTCAAGGCCCACGGCCCCTTCCACATCCTCGTGAACAACGCCGGCGGCCCGCCGGGCGGGGCGATCCTCGACGCGAAGGAGGCGGACTTCCTGCTCGCTTTCGGCCGCCTGCTCATGGCGCCCCACCTGCTCGCGCAGATGCTCGTCCCCGGCATGAAGGCCGAAGGCTACGGCCGCATCATCAATGTCGTCTCCACCAGCGTGCGCGAACCCATCCTCGGCCTCGGCGTGTCCAACACCGTGCGCGGCGCGACGGCCTCCTGGGCCAAGACCCTGGCCAAGGAACTGCCTCCGGGCATCACCATCAACAATGTGTTGCCCGGCGCCACCGCCACCGAGCGCCTGGAGAAGCTCGAACTCGCCAACGCCGAGCGCACGGGCCGCACCCTCGAGCAGGTCCGGGCCGACACCGTGAAGACGATCCCCGAAGGGCGCGTCGCGGAGGCCAAGGAGCTCGCGGCCCTCATCGCCTTCCTCGCCTCGCCCCAGGCCGCCTACATTCGCGGCCAAAGCATCGCCGCCGATGGCGGGAGGATGAATGCGATCTAGGGCTCCAGGCTACGGGCTCCAGGCTGCTCTGCAGGACGCGGCATGAGCCGGGACCACACCAAGCTCAAGGTATTCATTGCGGCGGATGGGCTGGTGGCTGACCTCTATCGGCTGACCGCGTTGCTCCCGACTGAAGAGCGCTTCGGCCTCCAGTCTCAGATCCGAAGAGCAGCGGTTTCCGTCCCGACGAATCTAGTCGAAGGCTGCGCCCGCAAGACCACTCGGGACTACCTGCACTTTGTCACCATGGCGCTCGGATCGGCTTCCGAGCTCCGCTATCTCCTGGAGGTGACCATCCGGCTTGGTTATCTGGAACCTGATGCGCTCGCTGAACTCGCCCCACGCTGCCAGCAAGTGGTTGTGAGCTTGCAGAAGCTGATTGACGCGCTGGAGCGAGACGCGCCCAGCCACGCAGCCCGGAGCCTGGAGCCTGGAGCCTAACATGCGGTTCGATCTCTTCTTCTCCATCTCCCAAACGCCCGTCGCTGGCTTCACGCCGGACGAGGCGACGATGTTCCGCAACTTCTTCGCGCAGGTGGAGGCGGGAGACGCGCTGGGCTACGGCACGGCCTGGGTGGCGGAGTCGCATTACAGCTCCGAGGTCCAGAAGGCGCACCGCAAACCCGTCATCCCCCACTGGGAAGGCGAGGTTGGCCTCAACGGCGACATCTGCCAGCTCGCCACCCGCGTCTTCGCGCGGACGAAGCGCATCGAGGTCGGCAGCGCCGTGATGAACATCGTCTGCAATGGCGGGCCCCTGGCCCAGGCCGAGCGGGTCGCCACCTTCGCGGCCTACCACGGCCTCGATCCCGAGGAACGGCGCCGCCTCCACTTGGGCTTCTCCGCGGGCCGCTTCGACTTCATGAACCGCGTCACGGGCGTGGACGCGCGCGACGCGTGGGAAGAGGCCGCCTGGCCCGCGGTGAAGGGCAAGCTCTTCTGGGAGGCCGCCGAGATCTTCCTGCGCCTGCTGCGAGGCGAGACGATCGCGTCGAAGGACATCCCGAAATACGCGATCACGCGGGCCGACTTCCGTTCCGACGAGGAATGGAACCGCGTCCGCGACCTCGCGGGCACGGGCGGCGACGCGATCCCGCTGCCGCGCCGCTGGAACTTCGAGGCCACCAAGGTCGTCCCCTGCGATTGGCGGCGGGAGCTGGTGCAGCCGGTGATCGGAAGCCACGACCCGAAGCTGCAGGAACATGTGAACCGCTTCAGCCCCGTGCAGGTCTTCAACCTCAGCATCACGAAGCCCGAGATCATCGAAGACACCCACCGCCGCATGGCCGCCGCCTATCACCCGGATGGCGGTCCTTGGCAGCGGGGCTTCATGCCTCGCACGGTCTTCGTCTTTCTCAACGCCGATCCCGGCAAATCGCCGGAGGCCCAGCGCGCGGCGGCTCAAGAACAGGCCCGCGCCGCCCTCTCCGCCTACTGGAAGGCGCTGGATGGCACGCTGGATCCGAAGAAAGTCGAAGGCGCCGCTGACAACGCCCTCATTGGCAACCCCGGGGATGTGGCGCAACAAATCCTCGAACGCTTCCACCCCGACGACCGGCTCATGCTCTGGTTCGATTTCTTCGACCACGACAACGCCCGCGTCATTCGCGGCATGGAGGCTTTCATGGCCGAGGTCGCCCCGCGCGTTCACGCCGTGCTTAGGCAGGAGGCGCGGGCATGAACGGATCGGGCTTCAGGCTCCGGACTCCGGGCTACGCGGCTGGACCCGGCCAACCCGTCCGCACGCCGGGAGCTGGCAAGGAAGCTCGGAGCCCGGAGCCTGGAGCCCGCCCATGACGAAGCTCTATCCGGATTCCCCCCTCGGCAAATCCATCCCCGGCATCCCCACGGGCCGCGATGTGGAATGGCAGCCCCTCGTGGATTACCGCCGCTTCGATGTGAGCGAGACGACGATCCACGGCGCGGTGGCCTGGTGGAGCGGCGACAAGCTCATCCACAGCTTCGGCGGGAATGTGCTCTGCTACGGCCGCAGCATGATGAAGCCGCTCATGGTGAAGGTCTTCGCCAAGGAGCTGGAGGGCTGCTCCTGGGAGCAGAAGGCCATCGCCGTCGCCAGCCACAACGGCGACACGGAGCATGTGGCCGCCGCCATGTCCCTGTTGCCCGAAGGCGAGCACGGACTCATGCTCACGCCGCTGGATGTGCCGCTCATCCAGTTCGGCCGCCAGGTGCGCCGCCCGCGCCGGTGGTACCACTGCTGCTCCGGCGAGCACGCGGCCATCCTGCGCGGCTGCCGCGCCAAGGGCTGGAACCGGGCCGGCTACATGCTGCCCCAGCATCCTTTCTTCGTCGCCTACCTCGAAGAGCTGCGCCGCTTCCTCGGCCCGGACTGGGAGCCGCTGCGCGTGGCCAAGGACGGCTGCGGTCTGCCCACCGTGAGCAACACCGTCGCCGAGCTGGCGCGCCTCTACGCCGGGCTCGTGAAGGTGAAGGACGAAGACTGGATCTGGGAGGCCATGGTGCGCCACCCCGACCTCGTGGGCGGCTTCAACCGCCTGGATTCGACCATCCTCAAGGCCTGCGGCGGCAAGGTCATCGCCAAGGAGGGCGCCGACGGCCTGCTGGGCATGGCCATCGAACATCCGGACTATCCCGAAGGCCTCGGCGTCGTCGTGAAGATCGCCCACGGCTGGAACGCGCAGGCCACCTGGTACATCGCCCGTGCCATCCTCGGCACCCTCGGATTCGCCCTACGCAACCCCTACGCCCTGCGCCGCCAGAAGGCATTCCTTGTCCCCGGCCTCGTGCCGCCCGAGCTGTTGCCGAAGCTCGAGCAGATCCCTACCTGGGACGACTGGGACCCCGACCAGGACCGCTGGACCTACGACTGGCACGACTACGCTCAAGAGGCCGACGGCGACCGGGGGCAGAGGGCATGAGCGGCGCGGTGGCGGTTCCCTCAAACTTGCGGTCGCAATGTGCGACCACAAGACGGCAGGTACACAGAGATCACAGAGCGAC
>CAYYJN010000022.1:5590-11746 GCA_964472275.1 uncultured Solibacteraceae bacterium | reverse complement strand
TGCGGTCGCAATGTGCGACCACAAGACGGCAGGTACACAGAGATCACAGAGCGACACAGAGAGCACAGAGTCTCTCTGTGTCCTCTGTGGTTCTCTGTGGTTCTCTGTGCCCTCTGTGTTCCGCTTTTTGAGGAGCCTGCGCGATGACCATCCAGGACCGCCTCAACTTCGTGAACGGCGCCTTCATCCCGGCGAGGGACGGCGCGTGGCTGGACGACCTCGCGCCCGCGACGGGGCAGGTGATCGCCCGAATCCCTCGTTCCGCGAAGGCGGATGTGGACGCGGCCGTGGCGGCGGCGAAGGCGGCGCTGCCTTCCTGGGCGACGACTTCCGTCATCGAGCGCGCGGCGTTGCTGGATCGCGTCGCGGACATGCTGGAGGCGCGGCTGGAGGAAGCCGCGGAGTTGGAAAGCCGCGACACGGGCAAGCCGCTGGCCCTCGCAAAGAGCCTGGACATTCCGCGGGCCATCTCCAACTTTCGCTTCTTCGCCGATCTCGTGCGCACGAAGACCGACGACGCCTCCATGATGGCGGACGCGCTCAACTACACGCACCGCTCGCCCGCGGGCGTCTGCGCGCTCATCACACCTTGGAACCTGCCCCTCTACCTCCTGAGCTGGAAGACCGCGCCCGCCCTCGCCATGGGCAACACGATCGTGGCCAAGCCCAGCGAGCTGACGCCGCTGACGGCCTCGCTGCTGGCGGATCTGCTGCGCGAAGCGGGCTGCCCGCCCGGGGTCTTCAACCTCGTGCACGGCCTCGGCGCCGAAGCGGGCGACGCGCTGGTGTCGCACCCGGATGTGTCGCTCGTGAGTTTCACGGGCGGCACAGCCACCGGCGCGAAGGTGGCCGCCGCGGCCGCGCCCGCCTTCAAGAAGCTGTCGCTGGAGCTGGGCGGCAAGAACCCAAGCCTCGTCTTCGCCGATTGCGATTTCGAGAAGACGGTGCCCGGCGTCGCGCGGGCGGCCTTCCTCAACCAGGGCCAGATCTGCCTCTGCGGATCGCGCATCCTGGTGGCGCGCGCGATCCACGACCGCTTCGTGGGCGCGCTGCTCGAGGAGCTGAAGGCCTGGAAGGTCGGCGATCCCGCCGACCCGGCGACGAAGATCGGCGCGGGCATTTCCGCCGCCCACCGGGACAAGGTGGAGGGCTACTTCAAGCTCGCCGTGGAGGAAGGCGGGACGATCCGCTGCGGAGGCAAACGCCCCAGCCTGCCCGCGCCCTTCGACGGCGGCTTCTTCCTGGAACCCACCGTCATCACGGGCCTGCCCGCCACCTGCCGCACGGCGATGGAGGAGATCTTCGGGCCCGTCGTGACGGTCCATGCCTTCGATGACCAAGACGATGCCATCGCCATGGCGAACGGCACCCAGTATGGCCTCGCGGCCAGCGTGTGGACTTCCGACCTGACTCGCGCCCATCGCGTGGCCCAGGCCTTGGACAGCGGCATGGTGTGGGTGAACACCTGGCTGCACCGGGACCTGCGCGTGCCCTTCGGCGGCGTGAAGCAGAGCGGCGTGGGTCGCGAAGGCGGCCGACACAGCCTCGAGTTCTTCAGCGAAGCCAAGAACATCTGTATCAAGCTGGACTGAACATGTATCCGCAGATTTCGCAGATGACGCAGATTACAAAGCCCCATGCCGAGGGCCGCGCCTTGAATCGGCGCAATCTGCGTAATCTGCGGACAAAGAAAGGTGTTCTATGAACGGCCGCATTGTCGCGGGGATCCTCGCGCCCCATCCGCCCCACTTGGTCTACGCGGAGAACCCGCCGCAGAACGAGCCGCGCTCCGAGGGCGGATGGGAGGGACTGCGCTGGGGCTACGAGCGCCTCCGGAAGAAGCTCGCGGAGACGGACTACGAGGTGCTCGTCGTCCACTCGCCCCACTGGAAGACGCGCACCGGGAACCATGTGCTCGCCGTGCCCCAGCTCAGCGGGCTCAGCGTGGATCCCATCTTTCCGAACCTCTTCCGCTACCCGTTCGACCTGAAGGTGGATGTGGAGCTTGCCCGCAACATCGTCTCTGAAGGCCGCGCCGCCGGGCTCGAGATGGTGCCCATGGAGAACCCCGCCTTCCGCGTGGACTACGGCACCATCATCAGCTGCCACCTCGCGAATCCAAGCTGGGACAAGCCCATCGTCGCGATTTCCAGCAACAGCGCCCACTTCGACTACAGCAACGAGGTCGGCGAAGATGAGATGGCGAAGCTCGGCGCGGCGACCGCGAAGGCCATCGCGAAGAGCGGAAAGAAGGCCGTGCTGCTGGCCTCCAACAGCCTCAGTCACCGCCACTTCACGACGGAACCCGAGCTGCCCGAAGACATGTCGAAGGAGCACATCTACCATCACGGCCAGTACCTCTGGGACATGAAGGTGATCCAAATGATGAAGGAAGGCCGCACCCGCGAGCTGGCGGACCTCATGCCCGACTTCATCGAGCAGGCCCTCAGCGAATGTAAGGACGGCTGCCTTTCCTGGATGCTGTCCGCACTCGGCCATCCCACCTACCCGGCCGAGGTCTACGCCTACGGCACCGTCATCGGCACCGGCAACGCGGTCGTGGGCTGGCACCCGGAAGCAATGAAGGCCTGATATGGAACCACAGATTCCGCAGATGACGCAGATTGAAAACCAGCGCGCATCCATCTGCGTCCATCTGCGGAATCTGCGGAATCTGCGGTTCAAGGTTTGGAGTTTTTCATGATCCTCAAGGGCTACCTCGTTCCCGGCAAACCGCTGCCGTTGCTGGCGCCGGAGAAGAATCCCGCTTGGGCAGAGCTGCGGCGCGGTTTCGAGGCGGCACGGGCTGAGATCGCGGCGAGCGGCGCGGACTTGCTGCTGCTCTATTCGACCCAGTGGATCAATGTCATCGGCCATCAGATCCAGGCGGACCCGGCGCCAGAATGGGTGCATGTGGATCAGGACTTCCACGCTTTCGGGACGATGCCCTACAAGTTCCGCATGGATCCTGGCTTCGCGAAGGCCTACGAGGCGACCGCCCGCGCGAAGGGGCTCCACGCGCGCACGGTCAGCTATCGCGGGTTCCCCCTGGACAGCGGCGTCATCCAGGCGTTGCAGTTGCTGAACCCGGACAACGCGATCCCGGCCTGCGTCGTCGGCTGCAACATGTACGCGGATCGAGCCGAGACGATCGTGCTGGGCAAGGCCGCGGCGGAGGCCGTTGCGCAAAGCGGGCGCATGGCCGTGGTCGTGGCCATCTCAGCCCTCTCCAACCGCGTCTTCTCCAAACAGATCGATCCGAAAGACGATCGCCTCTATTCGGCGAAGGACGACGAGTGGAACCGCAAGGTGCTGGAGATGCTCGGCGAGGGCCGCCTCGAAGATGTGAGCCAGGTGGCCCGCGACTTCGCCGCCCAGGCCCACGGCGAGCAGCGCGGCAAGGCCTTCTGGTGGCTGGCGGCGACCATGGGCCAGACCAATGGCTACGATGGGAAGGTCCACGCCTACGGCCCGCTGTGGGGCAGCGGCGCGGCCGTGGTCGGTCTCACGCCCAACTCCACGAAGGACCGCAGCCGCGAATTCGACGAAGGCGAAGTTCAGACCTTCACCGGCGACCGCGGCGTCCTCAGCAGCGGCGAAGCCGTTGCGGCCTCGGACCTCGGACCTCGGGCCTCGGGGACGCCCGATGGCGCCATCCGCACGGACGCCGCGCCGAAGCCGGTGGGGGCGTATCCCCACGCGCGGCGCGAAGGCGACTTGCTCTTCCTCAGCGGCATCGGGCCGCGGCAAGCGGGGACGGACGAGATCCCCGGCGGACCCGTGCGAAACGCGGATGGTTCTTCTCGCGACTACGACGCGGCGGCGCAGACGAAGGCCGTCATCGAGAACATCAAGACCATCCTCGAAGCCAGCGGGTCCAGCCTCGCCAAGGTCGTGGACTGCCAGTGCTTCCTCATTGACATGGCCCGAGACTTCAAGGCCTTCAACGAGGTCTACGCCGATTACTTCAAGGCCGTCCAGGCCACCCGCACGACCGTGGAGGTGCGCGCCCTGCCCACGCCCATCGCGGTGGAGATGAAGGTCATCGCGAAGGCGTGAGTCCGGGCTCCAGACTCCGGGCTACACGGCTGGCGCCGACCCACTCAGCCGCGTAGCCTGGAGCCGGAAGCCTGGAGCCTGCCTGCGAATCCACGACCTCTCGCCGCTCATCAGCCCGCGCCTCGCGGTGTGGCCGGGGGATGTGCCCTTTTCGCGCAGCGTCGCGCTGTCCATGGCGGAAGGCGCGAACCTGGACTTGAGCAGCATGACGACGACGCTGCACCTAGGCGCCCACGCGGACGCGCCCTCCCACTACGCCCCGGGCGCCGCGGGCATGGACGCGGTGGATCTCGCGCCCTACTACGGCCCTTGCCAGGTGATGCGCGTGACCATTCCGCGCGGCGAACGGATCATGCCTTCCCATCTGAACGGAGAACTCCGCGCGCCGCGCGTGCTCTTCCACACGGGCACCTTCCCGGACCCTGAGGCCTGGAACACGGACTTCGCGAGCCTGTCGCCGGAACTCATCGAGCACCTGCGCGCGCGCGGCGTCGTCCTCGTGGGCCTCGACACGCCCAGCGTGGATCCGTTCGAGAGCAAGGCGCTGGAAGCCCATCACGCGCTGGCGCGGACGGGCATGCGCAACCTCGAAGGCCTGCTGCTGGACGCCGTGCCCGAAGGGCTTTACACGCTCATCGCCTTGCCGCTCCGCCTGGAGGGCGCGGACGCGTCGCCCGTGCGCGCGGTGCTCATCGAAGCCTAGGCGTTCACGCGGCTTCGGGCATCTCCTTGGCGGAAGGGCGCCATTGCACGAGCGCGACGCTGGCGAGGATGATCGCCATGCCGACCACCATGCGCGCGTTGAAAGGCTCGCTTCGCCACAGGCAGCCGAGGACGAGGGCGACGATGGGGTTGAGGTAGGCGTAGGTGCCCATCTTGGATGGGCTCCAGATCTTCGCCAGGTGGGAGTAAGCCGAAAGGCCCACCACCGAGCCAAAGACGGCGAGGTACAGCATGGCGAGCAGCGGCTTCACGCCGATGGCCGCGTGCTGGTGGCCGCCGGTGAAGGGCGCGGCGAGATGACCGACGAGCGCCGCCGCGGCCATCTCGATCCCCACCTGCGTCATGAGCCCGCCTTTTCGCACATGGCGCTTGCCGTGGATGGTGCCGAAGGACCAGAGCGTGACCGCGAGGATCAGCGCGGCGACGCCGAGGAGGTCCACCGTCCCCGCCCATGGTTCGGTGAGCACGGCGAGACCCAGCAGGCCCAGGGCGAGCCCCACCCACGCGCGCCCATCCAGCTTCTCCTTGTCCCAGAAGGCGAGGCCCACGGGCACCAGCGCGCACAGGATCGCCGCGAGGCCCGTGCTCACCCGCGTCTCGGACCAGGACACGAGCGCGTTGGAGCCTGAAAGCAGCAGAAGACCGACGAGGGCGAGGTGGGGCAGGTCGCGCTTCTCGGGCAAAGGTTCCTTCAGGATGCGGCCGAGCGCCAGCGCGAGAACCGCGCCGACCGTGAATCGCCACGCGACGAGGCCGTAAGGGTTGTAGGCTTCCAGCGCCACCGCGATGGCGAAGTAGGTGCTGCCCCACACGAGGGCGATGGTGGCGTAGGCGATCCAGGCGAGCATCAGCCGCGCTCCTTCCCATAAGCTCGGCCGACCATGGCGACACGGACCGCGTACGCCTCGTACCAGCGGCGCTTGCCGAGAGCCTGCGCGCCCGCATGCTCGCCCACCGCCTTCCAGGCGCGCGCGCTGGCCTCGTCCTTCCAATAGCTCACGGTGATTCCGAAACCATCCGCGCCCCGGGCGCTTTCCATGCCGAGGAAGCCCGGCTGCGCCGCGGCGAGGGCGACCATGCGCGCGGACATCTCGGCATACCCTTCATCGCCCGGCGTCCGCTGGCTGCTGAAGATGACGGCCACATAGGGCGGCTCTGGAGTGCCCGCGATCACGCCTTCACCTTGCGGGCCACGAGCGGCACGGCGGGCCGCGGCTCCAGCGGGAAGGGGCTCGGGCCGGGTTTCTGGAAGTGGGTCTGGAGCACGACGGTCGTGCGCGTCGTCACCTGCGGCCCGAGCATGCGGAGGCGGCGAAGGCGCTCGTTCATGCCCGCGGGCGTGTCCGCCACCATCTTGATGAGGAGGCAATCCTC
>CAYYJN010000022.1:0-5490 GCA_964472275.1 uncultured Solibacteraceae bacterium | reverse complement strand
GGCATGCGCCCTTCCGCCTGCAGCAGCGCCACGATGCGGCGATTGAGGTCATCGTCCATCAGGGGTTTCATGCCGGGCCTCCTGGAAGGCCAGAGGATGAAACGGCCTTGTCAAAGAGCAAACGAAAATTTTCATTTTCTTTCCACTTTGAAAACTTAAAGATGGGCCCCATCGGAGCTTCGGGCTGGCGCCCTTGCCATTCCGGCAAAGCGCTGGCCCGGTCATCCTGAAGGCTCTTCCCCGAGGCGCGCATGGACCCGGACTCTCCCGAACTGGCATCGCTGCAGGCCCGCGTGGCCGCTCTTGAAGCGCAGGTCGCCCAGCTTCTGGCCGCGCCCGCGCCGCGACCGGCCGCGCCTCCGCCCGGCATTAGACCCGCACCTCTTCCGCGTCCGGTGACGCCGCGCCCCCTCGCGACGCCCAAGCCGCCGACTAATCCCGGCCTCGTCATCGCCATCCTCGGCTCGGCGATCTTCCTGCTCGGCGCGATCTTCTTCCTCGGCTGGTCCATCCAGCAGGGCTGGCTCGGCCCCGCGCCGCGCATGGGGCTGGGGCTGATCTTCGGCGCGGCCCTCGCCGCCTTCGCCACCCGTCTCATCCTCAAAGGCACGCGCGCGCTCGGCGTGTGCACCCTGGCCGCGGGCCTCGGCACCTTCATGCTGAGCCTCTATTACGGCAGCGCGTCGGCCCACCTGATCGCGTCCTCGCTCGGTTTCGCGGGCACGGCGGTGGCGGTGATCTTCGCTGGCGCGCTGGCGGCCCGGGCGAAGTCCGGCGGCGCGCTCGGCGTGGCGCTGCTGGCGGGCTTCCTCGCGCCCATCGCCTTCAGCGAAGGCGGCCATCACGAAGTCGCGCTCGCCATCTACCTCGCCGTGCTCTTCGCCGCCGCGCTCGCCGTGCCCTACCTTTCGGGAACGGGCGCGCGCTGGGTCGGATCGCGCATCCTCGCGCTCCTCGGCGTGAACGCGCTGCTCTGCGCCGCCTGCGCCGAGGTGCTGGAGGCGGACGCGGGTCTCTTGCTCATCCTGCTCGCGCTCCACGGCCTGCTGGCCGGGCTTTGGATCTGGTTGCCCAAGCATCCCGAGCGGCCCATGGGCGCGCTCATCCTTTGGATGCTCGAAGACGCGGCGCTGTCGGGCCTTGCCTTCCTCGCCTGGAAGGAGCTCGGCTGGATGACCGAAGGCTTCGCCGCGCCGCTGATCCTGCTGGGCGCGGCGAACCTCGCGATGGTGAAGCCGCTGCGCGCGCGGCTTGGAGATCGCTCGGCGGATTTCGGCCTGCTCGCGCTCGCGGCGGCCCACCTCGGGCTCGCGTTGCCCGTGGCCCTCGCCTGGTCCTGGGCGGGCGTGTCCTGGGGCCTGCTGGCGCTCTGCTTCGCCGCCGCGGCGACGCTGGCGGAAGAAGGAGAAGGGCCGAAACCGCTGCACCTGCAAGTGCTCGCGCTGGGCTTCGCGATTCTGGCGTCACTTCGATGGCTGGTGGCGGACATCAACCTCTGGGACAGCTCCTACCTGCTCACGCCGGCGGAAGGCCATGCCTTCCTCAACGCCGCCTTCGCCACGGGCCTCCTCGCCACGGTGGCCTGGGCGCTGCTCGCGCGGAAGGGCGCGCTTCGCATCCTCGGCTTCCTCGGCGCGGAGGGCATGGCCCACCTCGTATTGCCGCTGGAAGTGGCCTACGCCTTCCATCGCGGCGGCGCTTCTTGGCACGAGGCCGGTCTCGCCTTCACCTTCCTTTGGGCGCTCAGCGGCGCGGCGCATTGGTTGCTGGGCCTGAAACGCGAAGGCGCCGAAGGCAAGGCGCTCCTCATCGCGGGCTATGTGTGGCTCGGCTTCGCCGCCTTCAAACTCATCGTCGTAGACCTGAGCGGCGCGGGCATGGGTTGGCGGGCGCTGGCCTTCCTCCTCGTCGGGGCCATCTTCCTCGGCGTCGCCTTGCTGGGCCAGCGCCTCCGCGCGAAGGGGGACGCGTGAAGAAGCTCCTGCTCTGCCTCGCCGCCACCGCGTTGTGCGCGCAAGCGCCCGTGCGCCGCGCCATCGCGCCCGCGCCTTCCAATGGGTGGGCCCGCGTCGTGGTGGATGACGATGGCGCCGAGGGCATCTGGATCGGCGACGCGGAAGGACGAAGCGTGCCCTTCCTGTGGGAGGGCGATGCCCACTGGTCCTCCATCCCGCTCAGCGTCGCGCATCCGATTTGGGGCAAGGATGCGAAAGGGAATCCCACAGGAGTCTTCACCCTCCAGGCGCCCAGCGGCTTCGCGCGCGGCGACCGGGAACAGGTGAAGTTGGATTTCGCACTGCAGGCTTCCGCGACACCCTGGGCTTGCCGTGTCGAAGTCGCGCGCCGCGGCGATGGCGGCGCCTTCGTCGCGATGGACGACGACGCGCCGCGCTTCCTCTACGACCTCGGCCCCGACCGCCGCGCCACCTCCATCACGATCCCCTGGGACGCGGACGAGTGGCGCGTCACGCTTCAGCCCGTGCAGGGCGCGGCGCCGAAGCTGCTGGGCGTATCGGCCTCGGCCTGCACGCTGCCTTCGGAGTTGAAGGCGGATGAGCGGGTGGACCTGGTCTTCCATGCCGCCACGAAAAACGATGGCTTCATGGGCATGAGCCGCGCGGATCTTGCGCGGCCCAGCAAATTGATCGCGCTGGAAGTGACGCTCCGGCCGCCCGCCGCGCCCGTGGTCGTCCGCGCTGTGTCTCTTCGACTGGACCCGAGTGGCACGAGCTACGAACCCCGCAGCCTTGGCAGCGCCGAGCTCTGGAATCTTCCCGCTCTCGGCACCTTGAACACGCGCATCCCCGTGGAAAGCCCCACCGTCATGCGCGTACATCTCGATCTCCCCGATGGCGCGGCGATCCAATCCGCCGCCGCCCTCATCCGCCACCGCCGCCTCTTCTTCCCGGCGGAAGCGGGCAAGGCCTACTTCCTCCACGAGGGGGGCCTCGCGAAGACGGCGCCCGGTTCCTTGGGCGAGCTGCCCGCCTCCAGCCGTGCCTTCTATGCGGGCGCGCCGTTGGCGCTTGGCCCGGCGGGGGCCGATCCTCAAGCCCTCCGTGCCGCGCCGGACCCGGCCGCGAAGCTGCGCCGCTGGCTGCCCTGGGGCGCGGGCCTGCTCGTGCTGCTGCTGGGCTTCTGGGGCTTCCGCCTCTTCAAGACGCCGCAGGATTAGACTGGAGGGCTGGAGCCTCCCATGGCCTTTGATTTCGCGAAACCCTGGACCGAACAGAGCTTCTTCCTCATCGCGGGCCCTTGCGTCATCGAAAGCCGCGACCACACCCGCCTCATGTCGAAAGAGCTGAAGAAGCTCGCCGACGCGCGGAACATCCCCTTCCTCTACAAGAGCAGCTTCGACAAGGCGAACCGCACGAGCCTCGGCAGCGCGCGCGGGCCGGGCATGGAGGCGGGCCTCGACATCCTCGCCGAGGTGCGGGAGAGCTTGGGCGTGCCCGTGCTCACGGATGTGCACGAATCCATCCAATGCGAGGCGGTGGGCAAGGCGGTGGATGTGCTCCAGATCCCCGCCTTCCTCTGCCGCCAGACGGATCTGCTGCTGGCCGCGGGCACGACGGGCAAGACCGTGAATGTGAAGAAGGGCCAGTTCCTCGCGCCCTGGGATCTCCAGCACGCGGTGAAGAAAATCCGCAGCGCGGAAGGGGGCGGTCCGGTGTGGGTGACGGAGCGCGGAAGCTCCTTCGGCTACGGCAACCTCGTCGTGGATTTCCAAGGCTTCCCCCACCTGCGCAAGACCGGCTGCCCCGTCGTCTTCGACGCGACGCACAGCGTTCAGAAGCCTGGCGCCCTCGGCGACAAGACCGGCGGCGCGCGGGAGATGATCCCCACCCTCGCCCGCGCCGCGGCGACGGCGGTGGACGGCTTCTTCTTCGAAGTCCACGACTGCCCGGAGAAGGCCTTCAGCGATGGCCCCAACGCCATGCGGCTCGAGGAGTTCGGCGCCCTGCTGGATCAGTTGCTCCTCATCTGGCGCGCCGCCCGCGGCGCGGCGCTGAACGATCCAGCTTCGAAGGCCTGAGTCCATGGGCCTTCCACTCCGCGTCGCCCGCGACTTGGAGTTGCGCCCGCTGAAAGGCTCGGATGCGTCCGAACTCTTCGCGTTGGTGGACGCCAACCGGAATCACTTGAGCCGCTGGCTGCCTTGGGTGGACCTGAACACGGACACGGCCCACAGTCGCGCCTTCATCCGCGCCCATCAGGCGCTGGCGAAAAAGGGGCAGGCGCTCACCTTCGGCCTCTGGTGGAAAGGTTCTCTGCGCGGCGTCGCGGGGCTGCACGGCTTCGACGCGGACAACCACAGCGCGGCCGTGGGCTATTGGCTGGATGACGCGGCCTCTGGTCAGGGCCTGATGACCCGAGCCGTCGCGCGGCTCCTCGATCACGCCTTCGGCAAGCTCAACCTCCATCGCGTGGAGCTGCGCGCCGCCGTGCGCAACCGCGCCTCCCGCGCCCTCGCCGAACGCCTGGGCTTCCGCCACGAAGGGACGGCCCGGGGCGCTCAGGCGCTGCGTGGCCGCTACCTCGATCTCGCCGTCTACGCGATGGAAGCTGAAGACTGGAAGGCCTAAACGCGCGTCCTTCTTTATCCGTAGTCCAGCCATGACGCGCTTTCGCCTCGTCCCCAGTCTGCTCGCGGCCCTGCTGCTCGCGCCCGCGCTCCACGCCCAAGGGTACGCGGCCCTCACGCGGCTCAACGGGCGCACGGAGATCGAAGGCGGGGCGTCGCTCGTGGATTTCCAGACCAAGGATGACGACGCGACCACGCACCTTTCCATCGCCGCCGGAGCGTCGGTGCTTCGCTACGACGACGCCACCGGCGCGGTGCGCCTTCACGCGGACGCCCGCCTCGGCGTGGACCGCTGGCGGTGGAGCCTCGGCCCTGTCGTGGACTTCGAAGATCCCTCCAAGCCCGGCGCGGGCTTCCGCCTCAGCGGCGGATACGAGGTGCTACCCCACGCCACCCTAGCCCTCGCCTTTGAAACGCTCACCGCTCCCACCGGCGCCGAAGGCCGCTCCGCGGGCACCCACGGCTCGCTGGGCCTGATGGTGCGCGTGGCGTTCTAGGGGCTACTCGACGCCCGCCGCGTAGGTGAGGTTGAGCAGCGCCATGGCACGCGTCACCTTGCCGATGCTGTTCTGGGTGGTGTCGGTGTAGGCAATGCCGCGCTGGTCCAGCGCCTCGTAGTCGAAGTTGCCTTGGCCGCTCAGGTCGAAGCAGAGGGCGCCGTCCTTGATCCAATCCGTGCGGATCTGATACCCGGCCGCGGGCACGGCGGAGACGATGACATCCGCCAGCTTGATGAACTGTTCCAGGTGCTTCTGGTTCGTGTTCGCGTGGCAGATGATGGGCGTGCCCTTGAGGTTCGCCACCATGGCGTTGAGCGGGCGGCCGATGCGCAAGCTGTCGTTGATGATGAGCACGGTCTTGCCCGTGAGCCAGGTGTCGCCGTAGCCGCGCTTGATGGTCTTCAC